>CAXNGG010000015.1:0-14438 GCA_964201885.1 Oligoflexales bacterium | reverse complement strand
ACCTCGACTGAACTTCTATTCGTCCCAATTAAAGATGCACCGCAACTTTTCAAAAAAGTCCGTTCAACACAGGCAACCTTATTAACAATCGATTTTAAGGGAGCTCTGCGATTCTACTGGTTGGAAGCAAAAAGTTTTATGGTTTGTCCCAAATAATAGTTTCACCAGGTCGTGCACAAGCTGCGGGATCTCCCTGAATCTTAATGCGATGCTGTTCCATCACACCAAGACCTAGGCCCACATAACTTGGGATTCGCACATTAAACTTGCGCGTATCTAACTTAAAATGGCAACCTAAGCAGGAGTCAGGAACAAGACGAATGGAACGGTCACCGTTCGCGATAGGAAATTCTGAAAACTCAATCGACTGGCCTTTTAAATCATATACCCCAAAAATAGTTTTACCTGTCAGCCCTTGAATGACAACTTCAGTTTCGCTGATTTCGCAGTTCTCGTTTAATGTTTCTGCTACCGACACAGCCGGCATACTTTTCCTGTAGACCCGCCTCGGACCTTGTTTAGCCATGCTGAAAGGATGAAAGTCCCTACCCCACTTTTTGAAATCCCCATATTGAACCTTGAATTCTTTAAGATCTTTAGGAAATACAGTCGCAGGATAATTGCACTGGGAAAGCCAAACCCTCGCTCCAGCATGCTTAAAAAAAGCCGGATTAGTGTCGCCATCTTTTAAAATGACCGACAGGTCTACCTTGCTAGCTTCTTTGGCAAGACTATAGGAAGGGGGTATCGCATCGTCTGTAAACAGAAGCATCGGAGTTAAAAATCCATCACAGCATTGTTTTAGGGACGCTCCCGTCTCTGAAGTGCAGCGAGCTAACCTCTTGGCAAAAAGGAAAGACCGTTCCGAAAAGTTTCCCTCTAATAATGAGCCGGCAAAGAGATTTTTGACCTTTGTACTTGCCTCGCTTTTTTCAACTTCGCTAAGAGCCGTTTTGTAGGTCCCACTTATCCACTCCGGTGAGATGGGAGACGCAGCTAAAACGGTATTTAGCCCCATTACCAACTCAACGTTAGTAGTAGCATCTAAAATCGCTTGAGAGTTTATGGCTAGCCCTAGGGCATAACGGGAATAAGCAAATGCATTGCTGATATTTCTTGGAAAGGTTGCGGGATCGAGGGGATTGGTTCCTGGCAGATCCACATGCACGCGAGGATCGACGGGATAAACCCTCTCCTCTGCCTGAAGACTAATCCCTTCACGGGAGGTGCTGTTATGTTCATTTTTAAGATCACAGCCGCCCGTGACGCAAATGAAATAAAGGGAACAAAAGACTGCTTTCCCGAATTGCATGTCCTTCATGGCAACCCATTAAAAGTGTCTTTATCAAACTGGCTTTGGGGGCCTATAATGCCAACTTTCATATCTTTCAGATACAGTTTGGCAAGCCGCATGATGTCTTTACTTTTTACACTTTCTAAAATTTTTGGAAAATCGTATGCAGGATTCGTAGAGTTATAATAATAAAAGGAATTACTTAGGGCGCTAGCGACCGAGCCATGAGTTTCCCCGCGAGAAAAGAATTCTGTAGCAAATCCTTTTTTGTATTCGTCAATCTGCACTTGAGGTATCGCCTGAGTCTGAATCTTTTTGATGATCGCCAAAATTACGGGAACCACTTCCCTCGGCTTTGGGGTGGAAACCACTAAAGCTCCATGTCCTATAGAAATTTGGCTCGTAAGAGCGTGGGCGGCATAAGAAAGGCCTCGTTTCGTTCTAATCTCTGTGTGCATTTCTTCGGCTAGGATATCAAAAAGTAGTTTTGCGGCTACCGCATCTTTATCAGTGGCGTTTGGCGTAGGGAATTTAATACGCATATAGGAAGTGGGAATATCCCTATTTTCAAAGGCAAGCTTTCCTAATTCTTGATTTTGGGGATAGCTCACCGTGGTTCGCGTGTATCGGGAGCTCGCGGCTATTGCGCCAAATTGAGCCTCTAAGTCTTTTAGAATTTTCTTAGAGTCCAAATGGGAGACCACGACGAGCGTGATTCTGGCGGCATCTAAAAGCTCCTTATGTGCCTTCGAAAGCTCTAGGGGACCAATCGCCGGTATCTCCTTAATTTGATCAGACACCGGATTCGTGTAGGGATGGGAGGATTCATAGTAAACACGATTAGCAATCTCATTGACGTAGTCTTCTGGATCAGATTGCAATTTTTTTGCTTGGGCAATACTTCTGTCAGCAAGGAGTCTAATATCGGCTGCGTCTAAAAGGGGTTCGCGAACGATGGATCCTAAAATGGATAGGGTGTTATCCCAATACATATCCACCGTTTCCATCGCGCATGAAGACACATCGATATTGCTAGCACATCCTATGTTTAGAGCATATTTCTCTTGAATCCGGTTCATTTCTTCTTTAGAAATGGACCTCGTTGCCCGGCTCATCACGGGAAGAAGAATCTCCGGAATAGATTTTTTTCCAGGTTTGGCATCTTTAAGCCCGTAATCAAATTGAACACTAATAAGCGCAATCTTTGAAGATGGTTCATTTCTGATGATCACAGGGATCCCGTTAGATAGATACTGAACACTGGTCGCTTCTTTTTGTCTCGAAATAGTTTCTTCTGACACCAGTGGCGCTGCACTTGAAATCACAGAGCAAAGAATAAAAGGCGCTAAAATAGATTTCATGGTTACTCCCTGTATGCTTTTAACATTTTGTCTGCGAGCTCGGCCCCAGTGTCTTTAATCCCGAGTTTTGCGGCTTCGGCTTGATTGATGAGGCCGGTTGTTAAATGAGGTTTGTTCAGCAACCATTTTTCAACGTAGTCCTTGATGTCTTTAAAAGACAACTTTTTAAGCTCGTCATTGTAGGTATCATAGTAAGAAAAATTTGGAACCGCCCACCAGAAGGCCAGCTCCTTTATGTACGCACTTGGAGTTGAGGTTTCCTTGATGCGACTAATTTCAATTCCTGTTCTAACATCTTCAAATTGCTCTTTTGTAAAGTAGGACTCGTTTGTCCATTTAGGAATTTCGGCAAGTAGCTGATCTTTCACCTTTAACATATTCTGGGGAGGCGTCTCGGCACTTAGGTAAATCTCTCCAGCTTTTGCTTGGGTATGATAGGAACATTGAGCCCCAAAAGTGAGTCCGGATTCGACAAATGTTTTATAAAACTGATTCTGTCTATGGCTCAACAAACCGCTCAAAAAGTCCGCAGCGTAGGTGTCTTTGGGATTTTCTCTTACTAAAGGACCTGAAAAGGAGTGGGTTATCGTAGCATTTTCAAACGATTTATGGGTCGAAATGATCTCTCTTGACTCTGTCATGGGCGCGAAGTTTGGTCTTATAGGCGCTTTCCAGTCTTTAGGGTTTTTCCATGTTCCAAAATAGGTTTTGGCTAAGGCAAGAACCTTTTCGGTTTTAAAGTCCCCGGAGATCAAAAGAGCGCCATTAGCGGGAACAAACACTTCATTTTTAATAGTTTCTAACTGCTTGACAGTAGCCGACAATATGATCTTCTTAGTGCCTAGGGGATCGCGCAAATAGGCGAGGTCACCATAGCGCATCAATCGCCTGAGGGTGTGGGATTCAAATCCTGGGTCAGAGGCGTTTCTTTCATATTCGTTGAGTACAACCACTCGTTCTTTTTCTAGCTCTTTTTTATCCAGCTTTGCCGTACGAATGGCATCAGCCATAAACTGCATCCCTTCTTCAAGATGTACCGAAGGAAGGGTAAAGTAGTACCTGACCATTTCTGCTGAGGTGTCGCCGTTGTAAGATATGCCAAGTTGCCTGACGCGCCGCACAAAGTCTTCCTGCTTAGGGAGTCGCGCATTGCCTTTAAAGAACATATGTTCCCACAAGTGGGTCAAACCATTGGCTTCTGGGGTTTCCGACATGGCTCCCGCTTTAAAGACTAGTACAAATGTAACTAAAGGCACCTTACTGGAGGCATAAGTGATAATCTCCAGCCCATTATCAAGACGATTCAGTCGATAATCCTTGGCTTCGACGGCGCTGACTTGGCCATTGGGCGGGGTGCCAGGAACTGAAGGGGAATGATCGTCTGCCCACACCGTGGAACTCGATGCTAAGACAATGCCCGATAAGCCAGAATATAAATAGTGACGAAGAGCGCGCGGGTTTCCAAAATGCAATTTCATACTTTATCCTTCCTAGTGGGACGCTAGATCATGGCGTCAGCAACGATTTCTGCAATATCTTTGATTTGTACTTTATCTTGGGCTCCGTTTGTTTTCACACCATCACTCATCATAGTTTTGCAAAACGGACATGCAGTGGCAATGGTGGTAGCGCCCGTCGCAACAGCTTCGGTGGCTCGGTTTACATTGATTCGTTCCCCGATGTGCTCTTCCATCCACATTCTGCCTCCGCCTGCTCCACAGCAGAATCCATTTTCTTTGGTTCGAGGCATTTCCTTGAGCGGGCTTTTTAATACACTTTCAAGGGCGACCCTTGGCTCGTTATATATTTTATTGTGACGGCCCAAATAACAGGAATCATGAAAAGTGGTATTTTTAGCTGCTTCTGGCACATCCCCGGTCTTAACCTTACCAGATTCAAGTAAGTCAGCTATTAGCTCAGAATGGTGAATCACTTCAGCGTTAAATCCAAAATCAGGATACTCGTTTTTAATGGTGTTAAAGCAGTGGGGACAGCCGGTTACAATTTTTTTAACGTTATAGCGTTTCATAGTATCTATGTTTTCAGATATTTGCATATTGGCTAAATACTCATTCCCAACTCGTCTCGCGGTATCGCCATTGCACTTTTCTTCACGTCCCAGGATAGAAAATGTGGTGCCTGATTTATTTAAAATCTTTGCGATTGACTGGGTGGTCTTTTTGTAGTTTTCATCAAATGATCCTGCGCAACCTACCCCAAATAAGTAATCTACATCACTTTTTTCAGCCATGGTGGTAACCCCTAGACCTTTAGCCCAGTCTTCTCGATTTTCATTAGAAATTCCCCATGGGTTGGAATAGGTTTCTAAGTTTTGGAGCGTTAGCTGCAATTCGGGGGCAATTTCACCTTCGGTCATCGTCATATATCGCCTCATATCCACAATGGCGGGAATATGCTCGATATGCAATGGACATGCTTCCATACAGGCACCACAGGTCGTGCAAGCCCAAAGCTCGTCGCGACTTACCACACCAGAGATCAAAGCTCTTTTTTGAGATGGGTCTTTAAGATGAATCGCCTCTTGCATGGCATCTTTTAAATGATGGATCATGAGCCTTGGATCGAGGGGCTTCCCGGTTGCGTTAGCAGGGCAGACATCGGTGCAACGACCGCACTCCACGCAAGTCATGCCATCAAGGAGCTGCTTCCAAGTAAATTGTTCCACAGCGCCGACACCAAAGGACTCGGCATCTTCCTTAATTTCAAAAGGCCTGAGTCGCCCGCTTCCACGGTGGGATTTGAAAAGCATATTGGGCCACACCCAAAGTAAATGCTGATGTTTTGAGAATGGAAGAAAGGTAACAAAGCCGAACAAGGCGCTAATATGAACGAACCAGAAACTAGTTTTTGCCAGCTGCCAACCTTGCAAAGTTTCGATGCCAAAAAGCTGGCCAAAAACAGTCGCCATCGTGGAGGAAATTTGCAGAGCGGCTGCAGGAAGCTGATGTTCGCCTTCCAGGAAGGTCTTTGAACCCATCAATAAGAGCTCGGTCACCATCAGAACCAGTATGAGTCCCAACACGATAAAGGCATCTTTTTTAGAAGCTTTAGCCAGTGATTTCAATCTTGCTGGTGGAAAAAAAAGCCTGCGGCTTATGGCAAAAGTAACCGCGCACATGACCGCAAAATTGCCAATATCTTGCGACACTAAAAAAACGTTGAGAAGAGTACCTTCACCCAATAGATTCTTAAACTCTAAGCTTGGTAAAACACCGGAAAGCAAAGTCTCCATGGTCCCCAAACCAACGGTTACAAACCCCCAAAAAATGACAAAATGCATGATTCCTGGTACGATGTCTTTAAACATCCGCCTTTGCAATAGGCCACCTGTGAGCATAAAACCGATACGCGATAGAAAATTATCTGATCTTACCTCTTCCTGACCTTTGCCGATGGCATGAAGTGCCGACCATGTAACATTTAAGTTGTAGGCAAAGTAGCCAAACACAGAAACAGTGGCTATCAAAAACATAATATTTGCTATTCCCATGGAATGGCTCCAAGTAAGTCAAGGTTTAACATGTCCTGATCATAAACTAAATTGGCTAGGGAGTCGATATTCAGAGGAAATTAAGTGGGAACAAAGAGCAAATTAAGAGCAAATTAAGAGCTCATAAATTGAGGTGGTGATCTCTTTTCCCAAACCTAAGGCAGCTGAGCCCAAGAGTGAAGGCATTCCAATTAGCTCAAAATTTAAGCTCTTCTCTCTTTTCTATGAAGTCTTTCACTGCGACGTGCTGTGATCAACATCATGCTCGTTTCATATTGGATTCTCTTGGTCAAACTTTGATGGAGTAGATCCGAATATTCTGTAACAGAATCTAAGTAAGCTTGATCCAGCAGGGCTTGCCTCGTGGACCGAGTTCGCGACTGATGGGAAGCATATCTTTTTTCAATGCCGACTAACTTTATATCCCAAAGTTCCTTGACGCGCTTTACCACTTGGCGAATGGTGCTCGCTTCCTGTCCCAATTGTACAGCCAGCGCTTTCAGTCTTTCGTCACTCAGAGAGCGCCAATATTGAAATGACTCGTTGGGTGCTTTGGTCACTTTTGGCTCTCCTCTCTGACTTAAAATCAGTCCGTTTTAGACTTTTGAGTGGGCTAGAAAATCTAGAGCCCCGCCCCGAAACCTCTGAGCCACAACGCGCAGCCTTAGGCTTAATAGTAGCGCACAACAAACCACCCCACAAGCAAGTCCGCCCCAAACCCCAAGAGTTCCTCCCTTAAAGTAGAACCCAAGAAGCCATTCGAGGGGGATGGCCACCCCCCACCAAGATATGATAACGAGATACGCAGGAACAGTAATGTCTCCAAATCCTCTGAGAAGCCCTAACGCCATAACTTGAAGACCGTCCATAATCTGAAATAGGGATGCTATGATGAGCATGCTGGTGGCTATTTGAGAGGCAGCTGGATTTAAGCCATAAACCACTGGAATCTGGCTTCTCATAAGGAAAATCAAGACCGCAAAGCAGGTCATGATGAATATGGTAAGGACTAGGGCCTCTCGGCAGAGTTTGAGCATTGAGGGGACTTCATGTTGGGCCGCGAGCTTTCCGACTAGAATCATAGCAGCTTGGGATAGCCCTAATGGCACCAGGAATGTCATGTTCACGACACTATTGGCCACTTGTCTGGCTGCCAAATCATCGGTTCCCATATTGCCAATAAAAATGGCTGTCGTGATAAATGCCGCACACTCACAAAACTGCTGAAAAGAAATGGGGGTCCCGGCGCTTAGAATCTGTTTCACATACTTTCTCTCCGGCAACGTCCACAAATGACGCCAAATGCTATGTTTGCTTTCAGAACGTCCCAGAAGAATGACAAACGTTAAGACTTGGCCCCCCAAAAAGCCCATGGCACAAGCGAGGGCTGAAGGGTGCTCAGAAGCTAAGAGCCGATGGGAAAGAATGTAGGCTGTTAGGCCGTTCACCCCAATGCCCATAAAGATGGCAAACATAGGAAATTTAGACTCTTCAAAGGACTCCCATAGGTCGCGAAAAATACTAGACGTGAGACAAAAAAAGGCTCCTACCGAAAAAAACAGAATCAGCTCCCTTGAAACCTCTGCGACATCTTTGGAAAGCCCCCATGAGTCCAAGTGGGACCCAGCCAGGTAGATCAAAAATCCCGCTGCGATCGCAATAAGAAGTCGCACATAGAAAGCAGCCGAGAAATATTTATAAGCCAAATCGATCCGATTAAGTCCTCGCATTTCAGAGATAAAAAGCGACTGGGCCGTACCAAATCCCCTGGTTACTAGGTAAAAGATCATAATGAAGCCAGAGACAAAGGAAACGCCCGCTATCTCTGCTGACGACGCAGAAGATGTGATCAAAAGATTGATTTGGTCCATGGCAACGCCTGAGCTTGCGCCTATGGCAATGGGAAGTCCAAGTCTAAAAATAGCTCCATAGCCCATGCCTTAATATCCTAACGAACCGTTTTTCTCAGATAGTTGTTAATGAGCGGCAAATCATCCTTAGCAGCCGGGGTTTCATTGATACTGTCCAAAATTTCCTCGCGATATTTCTTGTCTACTGCATACTCGCGTTTGAGATCGACAGTTCCTGACACTTGATTTCCAAAGGAGTTGTCTCCACTAATTTGTCGACGCTTTCTAGGCTCCCGACCCTGCTCTTGCTGTTTCTCTTGTAGGGATTTCTGGGACTGATTTAAAAGTCGAGCCGCCATGTCAGACATGCTTTCAGCAGCCGTGAAATTCTTGGTGGAGCCAGATTTCATAGTCTCTCCCATGGCTTCAGATGCAGCTTCCAGCCTTTTGGCTGCCTCCCGCGACATGGCCGCCATTTCTGCAACCAAAGACTGAGTGCTCTTTTTGTTCTTTTCTTGAGCACTGGCTGTGGCATTCCACTCTTTAGAAATCTCTTCTTGCCGCACATCGGCTCGATCGAGACGACCGGAGATATCTCCTTGATTTCTCTGCAGCTCTTTAAGCTTGTTGGCCGCATTGGCCATTGCTTTTTGCTTATCCTGCTGCTGATTTTTTCTCAACTCATCTTCAGCTTTTTCAAGGCTATCGATCCAATCTCTGTAGCTGGAAACCGTATTGGCAAGTTGCTTTAAACTATTATTAAGCAACTGATTTTTTTGACTTTCAGGCCCAGATCCTTCGCCTTGACTCACCACGTTTTGAATCATTTTTTGAAACATTTTTTTGGCGACGACGTTTTGAGCTTCCTTGGGAGCCGTATTTTGAGGGAGCCTTTCGAGCCTTTTTTTCCATCTCTCGGTTCTTCCCTCTAAAAAGTCGATGATTTTGTTTCCGACAAAGGAGGCTTTGGCTGGACGCGACGATTCTTCAATCTCTAGGACTCGAGACAACGCTCTAGCAACGACAAAGAAATCCCGATCCCGCTCACGGTCATCCAAAGATTCATGTTCAAAGAGAAAATCAGACAACTCGGCATTCAGAGTCACGAGCTGATTGGTTTTTTTAGCCTCCATGGACTTCGCAAGCTCGTCTCCCATTTTATCTAAATTCATCCGGTCAAGACCGTCAAAGTAAGGCGACGTCTCTGAAATCTTCTGGGCTTCCTTGAAAGACTTCAAAGTGTCAGGGTCGATTACAAAACTAGAGGTATTTAAGGCCTCATCCAAAGACTGTTTCACTCTGCGCAGTTTTTGTAACGTCATTTGATATCTGCCGTACGCAGATGCCACTTTCAATTGAATAACTCTGCTTTCTCCCGTAAGCGGCTTAGGAATAGCTCGATCTTCAGCTAAAACAGACAATTCTATTTCTGCCAGGTCACTTTCAACATAGGGCCTCACGTCGAAGGGATAGATTCCGTCATATCTAGTTTCACTTTCTTTCATGATATTTGCTACGGTTTCATAAGAGCTTTTTCCAGACGAGGATATTTTCAATTTGATTATTTTAAGCGGATGAAAGGAGTCTACTTGGATGGCTAAGGGCAGGGGATCCTCATCGTGCCAGGGATCATTTGGATTTTGAGTAGCAATGGAAACTTGAACCACAGGTTTTGGGGAAGCCTTAACCAGAAAACTAGCTATCTTCTTTTCGCCATAAAGGGATGGAATAAAAAGATCTGCAGACTCTGGCGAGCTAAAGCTAAGCTCAAACAATCCAGGTTCTTTCAGTCCATTGGATTTGTTTCGAACCTGAGAAGCAAGAAAGGTTTGGAACTCTTCATTTTTTTGACCCGTACTTTTTTTAAGTTTAACGACAGGGCTCACTTCGTCGTTTCCTGTATCAATGACAACATGCAGCATATTTTCACTGGTCAAAGTGATTTGAAAAGGTGTTTTTCCTAACGCATAGACCTGAGGAGACCCTTCATCAAACCGCCCTGAAACTACTTCCAAGCGGCTTCCACGTGTGAAATTTCTCACCATTCCTTTAAATTGATCCATGGTTGCTTCTACGGAGGGATCAGATATTTTAAAAAAAACGAACACTAATAAAAGGGGTAAGAAAAGTGAAGTAACCCTCATTTGAATGCGGGCAAATTCCATCTTGCGAATCAGATTCTTTTCTTTTTCCAAATTGGAAGCCCACTCGGCTTCAGCCGCGTGGTTTGGCGCTGATTCCCCAGAAGGAGAAAGCGCCGCCTTTAACTGTGAGTCAGATTCTAGAGGTGAAAACTTACTCGCGGGGTATTTTATTTCTAAACCTAAAAGACCAGATTTGGGCTCAATTTGGCGGGGTAGCCTTGGCAGTTTCCAACTGAAAGTAATCAAAAAAACACACAGGGCAAGAAAAACTGACGGTGTATTTTGAAACGGATGAAGCCACTGCCACACCACAAGCATCAGTGCACTTAAGGTCAATGCTTTTGCAAATTGAACTAAAATTTCAAGAACGAAGCTCTTTCGCTTTAGCTTATAGACATACTGAAAATGGCTTTTTATCATTTATTTTTGTCCTCTATTGACCATGGCAAACCTTTTTCAATCCGATGAGCCCAGGGAAGAATATAGCCTCGAATCGTGTCGAGAACTTCAGCACGATCGCTAACAATGCTGTGGTACTTGGTTTGAATACCAACATAAGAAACCTTTTGTTCTTCTTGTCCCTTGACGGTGGCCCGTTGAATAAAATCGTAGCGATGCACAGGACTCACTTCTGGACAGATAAAGAGTACGGGATTAAAAGAACGTTGAAGCATCTTATGGGACCTAGTGATGGCTTCAAAAAGTTCTAATGCTATATATCCAGTTACACGTGGCTGAATCTTAATCACTTCCTCACCGGTTTTTATCTTGCGGTTACGAGTAAACCTAGGGGAAAGCCATTTAGGGAGATTTGTATTGGACAAAAATCTAGCATAAAACTTGATTCCAAGAACCTGATAGTAAGAAAGCTGATCAGAAAGGTTAAACAAAGGGCTTGCTAGAACAAGGGCAAAACAAAATCTGTGATTGTAGCGGTTGAGGGAAAGTGCAATGAGGGCTCCTAATCCTTGGGCCATAATAAATGGAGTGCGACCTTCATGCCGCTCACAAATGGAAGAGACAATCTGAACCACTTCTAGCCAGTATTGTTTGAACGGAACCGCTGTGGAAAAATCTTTGGAAAGCCCCTGACCACGTAGGTCAAATCCGTAAACCGTGTACCCATCATTGACTAGCGTTTTAATGGTGTAGGTCCATGCAGCCATATCTTCACCCATGTCATGGATTAGAAGAAAAGGATGCAGTTTTATGGGCTTTTCCGGGCTCCATACGTACACCGAAAAAACATCATCCTGGTGATTTACTTTCACAGAAATGACTTCCGATGGCGGCATTTGGTCAAAGCCTTTAAACTGCATTCAAGCTCCGGATGACTTACGATTTGGCCCTGTTGGATGCCTAAACTGTCAAGCGACTTGACAATTCTAACACCTTTGTACATCAAAACTCTAGCAATCAATCTCGCAACACGCTGTTTTTATTAAAACAAACAGGACGACCTGCACTGGCATGGGAGCTGCATAGGACTAAGTGGTGGTAATTTTTAGGAGGAATCATGAGATTTATGGAAAAAATAGCGGAACTTCCCAGCCAAATGAATCTTCCCGATATGCCAGCAGGAAAAATCCGTCGAGGTGTCGTGCTGACTGTAGTCAGCGCATGCTACTTGGCAGGCCTATGCCTGGGATATTTCCTTATCAAGTAACTCCAACGGGGTAACCCGTTTGAGGTTGTGCCTCTCCCCTTATTTGGCTTCCCCTGAGTTTACTCGGGGGAACCTTTTTTTGGGCAAAACTGCAGAATGTGCAAACTTTTCTTAGGATTCTGACTAGGTACCTAGATACCACAAGACTCCTAGAGCGCCATCCAGTCCGATTTCCGTGGAAGGATAGATATACAATGTCGGCGCTACCTCTAAATAGACCTCTAAAGGGTCCAGCTTGGCATGCCACGCCGCACCCAATGGAAAGCGAACCCCAAAATCAGCGCTCGTTTCAATCTTTCCACCGATGCCTGCATAACCCACAATCCTTTCATTATCAATTTTAGTAAAGTTGAGGTTTTGAATGACGTAATCGCCGGTGAAGATAATTTTATGCTCACCCTTTCTGGTATTCCACCCCATGGAGCCCTTAAAAGTTCGATCAACCGACCTTTCTTCTTTGCCAGTGATCACACCGGTCGAACCTAACTGCAGACCCAGACCAAAACCATAACTTAAAGTACTCACACTTAAGGTACTTACAAAGAATGCGACAACAACCATTAGCTTCATTTTTCTTGACTCCTCGAACATGTAAGACTTTTGTCTTAAGGGCATAATATTTTTAACAATTAGACGACTAAAGGGATTCAAAAACTACCGTTTAAAATTCTTTTCTTTCTAAAAAATCTTTTTTATGGTGTTGAAACAGGAAGACTCAAGGAAGCTTTTTAGCAAGGGATGCTTGGCGCATGCCTTCTCGATGGCTTTCCAGTCTCTTATCTAAAAGCGTGTCAGCAACTCCTAAAATCTGGGCCGCCAGCAACCCCGCATTATAGGCATTTCCTATGGCCACGGTTGCAACAGGTACCCCCTTGGGCATCTGCACAATAGACCACAACGCGTCTTGTCCTGCTAAGGGGCCGATGGGTACCGGGACGCCAATTACGGGAAGAGTGGTATGAGCGGCTACCATTCCCGGTAAGTGAGCTGCCCCACCCGCTCCGGCAATAATAACCCCATAGCCGTTTTCTTTGGCAGATTCTGCAAATTGTGCCATCTCTTTGGGGGTCCGGTGAGCTGATACAATCTGCATTTTAAATTCTACGTTTAATTCCGAGAGAGCAGCAGCTGCCTCCTTCATAACCGAATGATCACTGTCACTCCCCATGATTATAGCTACTTTTTTTAGCACTTAGTCTCCTTATTGAACTATCCATTTTGCTAACTTTCTCCTAAAGAGCTGATCCTTATATTTTAGGAATTATAAGAAGTATGCCACTCCTTAAGGGCTCTTTGGGCTTCCGCCCATTTTAAATCAAACTCTCTTTGAGAATCGGCAAAAATAACCATATGTCCCATTTTTCTGCCGGGTCGTGAGTCTCGTTTTTTGTACCAGTACGAGACAATTCCCGTGCTGTTATATAAAAGTGGCGTCACTTCACCTTGGATCTTTGTAGGTCCAAGGACATTGAGCATACCCACATAGGGCTTCCATCCCCAAGGGGGAAGTGGTTCACCCAAGAGACATAGCCAATGGGCTGTAAATTGGGAGATCTCGGCGGCTCCAAGACTAAAGTGTCCGGAATTATGAACGCGGGGAGCGATTTCATTCACCAGAACATCTCCGCCGGGAGTATAAAAAAACTCCACCGCAAAAACACCATATAAGCCCACCTTGTTTCCGATCTCTTTGGCAATGCCTTCAGCGCGCTCTGCGCATTTTCCAGGCAACCCCAAACTCACAGCTGGACCAAGAGCCTCTAGACAAATGCCATCATCTTGCACAGTCACCATGGTCGGGTAACTCAGGAATTCCCCAGACACGGATCGAGCCGTTACCACAGCCAGTTCCTTCTCGAAAACTACCAGCTCTTCCCCATAAATGGAGATGTTTTTCTCCAAGGCCTTAGACACAAAATCAAGCGCCTTGTCATGTAGATCCGGCTGATATCGCCAGAGAAAATTGCCTTTTCCATCATACCCGCCCTTTGCCCATTTCAGCATACAGCCCTTGGGGTATCGATTTTTTAAGTCTCTAAGCCAAGTTTCAGGGTTTCCACTCATTACGGAATAGGCAGCGGTAGGTATTCCCAGTTCCACAAGAAATTGCTTTTGCCTAAGTTTGTCAGCTAAGTGATCGAGGGCACTTAAATGAAGGCCTGCAATATGAGGAAACTTAACAGCAACATTCTTTAAAGCAGCCGTGTTGGAAAATTCACTTTCAAAAGCGATGACATCACACTTGGAGAATAGATTTAAAAAAGAAGATTCTTCGCTAAAACTACCTATAACAAAGTCATCTGCATGGGAAATGGCAGGTTCCGTCTCGGTCTCTGATAGAACAGTTACGGAATATTTCATATTTCTTGCGGCATCAGCGAGCATCATGGCAAGTTGCCCGCCGCCTATGATTCCTAAGCGCTTCTCTTTCAAAGGGACCTCACTCTTGAAAGGACAAATATAGGTCTCTTTTCGAGCGTTGGAAACCTCTTTGCGAAGTTAGGGGCAAGAAAGCGCCTTGGCATGCCCAAAAACGCAAAAGAGTAAGACCCAGAGGCTGGATAAGAAGCACTCTCCACCTCCTACCGGCGTTATTATCTATCACTAAGACG
>CAXNGG010000014.1:0-14497 GCA_964201885.1 Oligoflexales bacterium | reverse complement strand
GTCGACTTGAAGTTAAAAAGGCTCGGCCTTGTTTTGCAAGTTGCCGTAAATATTGGTGATTTCTATTGCCGTTCGGTGGTTTCCAAGACCTGACTAATAAAGTATCTATTGTCTCCCCATATGATAAAAGGACCCAACGTACAAGAGTTCAGGAGGACTCATGTCAGAGCTCACCGTGCCGTTCTTGATTACTCCCCTCAATTACGTAAACTCATACAACAATGGAACGGAAGCTTATCTTTCGGCAAATCTATTGGTGGATTCTTCTCATGCGTTGGCTAAATCTGGCGGAGAAGGCATGCTCGCAGCCGTCATGCAGCATTGCAGTGAGCATCCGATTTTGAATGTCATTCACCGAATCGCGATTGTGCGCCGCCTAGGGGTTACGAATCAGCTGCGTCTGGAGTGTTCCGTAAAAAATTCCGTTATTTCTGAAGAATTAATGAAGAAAAACTACACCTGTTTTGTAAGAGAAGACTCTTCTCTATTTCACCTGAATCAAGGTGTTGTGCGTATTTATTCCGATGTGGAAATCGTAAAAAAATCTTTCTACAGTGAAAAATCTCCCGTTCAGAGATCCCTTCAGAAAATTGGTGAAATGGGATTAATTTCTGGTCTATGCATTCCGCTCATAGTCTATGACAATATTGTAGGCTTTGTGTTTGTGAACTCAAAGCAACTCAACGCTTTCGACCTATCCTATCCTCAAAAGCTTCTTGCCAATGCGCTACAAACTTTAGGTCTTGCTGTATTGCGGTCAGCGGGATCACTTTCCTTTCAATATTTAACAGCAGCTCATTCCAACCTAGCGATCAATGCGGCAGCGCCTCTTTCGGCAGTGACCATGGAGAAAACCTTAAAAGCTTATCGAATGGGCTGGGACTTTAGACATGTTTCTGTCAGTGGGCTTTGCGAGGCAAAGGTCCTCTATAACCAGGGCACGATGCTCTATGTGATAAGCCTGTTTGCTAAAAGCATGAGTGAAACCCCAAGGATTGAGCTCGTGAGTTGCCTAGAAGAAATCATTGTCATTAAGTTAAATTTTTCAGCTCAGAAAATGGTACCTCAAACTAGATTTGAGTCGCTGAAGGCTGAGTCTTCGTTCCTTGGAGTGGATGTTCGCCACGAAGGGCATTGCTATTTTTTAAATCAACAAATTAATTATTGGAAAGATGAAAACGTCACCTACTCAGTCGCCTAGGCAACTGGTATGTCTCTACCTAGCCACAAAGACGAAGGGACGATTTTTTTCTTTGAAAACGCAGATGAAACCCAGTTATAAGGGGCTTAGCTTTAAAAGCTGGGTGTTATAGTCTTCGACCATACGTTTCACTAAATCGTGACAAGTTGGAAGGTCTTTAATAAGCGCCGCTACTTGACCAATTTCCAGCTCGCCTTCCGCTAAATCTCCTTCAAGCATTCCTTTTTTAGCTCGTCCAGTTCCTAAATAGTCTAAAATTTCAGAATTTGGGGAGCCTTTTTTTTCTAATTCGCTGATCTTCAGATAAAAATCATTTTTTAAGAGCCTTACTGGAACCGTAGACTTCATACATAGCATTGTCGAGCTAAAGGTCGCAGCCAAAATAGCTTGTTTAAAGTTTTCATGGGCGGAGGATTCTTGGGTAGCTGCAAATCGCGACCCGACCTGAACTGCGGAGGCACCTAAGCAAAATGCCGCTGCCATGGACTGACCATTTGCGATCCCGCCGGCAGCAATTACAGGAATTTTTACGGCTTTTACGACCTGTGGGATAAGCACCATGGTGGTAAGTTCATCTCTTCCATTATGACCTCCAGCTTCAAAACCCTCCGCCACAACCGCATCTACTCCCGCCTCTTCGCACTTTATGGCGAGGTCGGGATTACTGATGACATGCACCACGGTACACCCATGATCTTTAAGTTTAAGGGTATGTTTTTTGGGGCTGCCGGCAGATGTGAAAAAAATCTTGATGCCTTCCTCTAAGCAAACATCAATTTGTTCCTCTATTTTGCTATATAGCAGAGGAAGATTTACGCCAAAGGGATTTTTTGTAAGAGATTTGGCTGCTCTAATATGGCTTCTAAGAAGATCTGACGACATGGAGCCCGCGCCTAGGAGCCCCAGGGCACCAGCATTTGCGGCCGCAGCCGCTAATTTAGAGCCAGATACCCAGACCATGCCAGCTTGAATGATGGGAAACTTTATCTTAAAAAGTTCAGTAATTTTATTTTGAGTCATGGGGAATGGTCTTTCTGAAAAAATAAGTCAGAATTCAAAAAAAGCAACTCATGGAAGCCGCTTCCCATGGTGCACTGGCGGGAATAGTGTAACGAGTCCTGGGCCCATTGTAAATCCGTTCTCTAAGATCTCGGAAGTCCTGGGGATCTGCTTTGACCAGTCGTCTGCTTGCCGCAGTCTTTTTTGAGGTTTCATTTGGCTTCTTGTAGCCATCTCCCTCAAGTGAAATGAGCCCTTTTTTCAAATTACTAGGTTTCACCGCTAGGTGGGCGTTTCAGGAAGAATTGCGTTTTGTGGTCCCTTGCCTGGCTCTGAGATTTGAGTTCAGACTTTATGTGACGAGGGCGCTTTCTTAGCAAGAGGCTCAAAGCTGCTCAAAGATACGCAAAGATACTCTAAGTTATGATAAATATTGAAGTTAACTCATATTGCGGGATCCTTAAAAGTAGGATAGATTCCCGCGGCTTAGGCCCTAAACTAAGGGAGACCCATGGGTGACTACCGTTTAATAGATTCTGGATACTTTAAGAAATACGAGCAAATCGGTGGGTACAGAGTCATTCGTCCTTCCGCGCAAGCGGTTTGGAGATCAAATCGTGATCCCTCTACTTGGGAAGCTGATGCTGAGTTCACCCGTGGTTCATTTGGGGACGGCAAATGGGAGTTTAGAAACAAGATTCCCCCATCTTGGATGATTCAGATCCAAGGGATTTCTGCCATCATTCGGTTGACTGATTTTGGTCACATTGGCATTTTTCCGGAACATCATTCCTGGTCTGCGATGCGGAGCGCCATAGCAAACCAGCTTGGGAAAGACAAACCGTTTCGCCTTCTTAATCTTTTTGCCTATACGGGGACCGTCACTCTTGGAGCCAGTCAAGGAGGTGCTCACGTTGTTCATGTGGATGCCTCAAAAACCAGTGTGGCTTGGGCTAGGGAAAATGCTGAGGTTTCCTCACTCGGGGATAAACCTATTCGCTGGATCGTTGATGACGTTCAGAAATTTGTGCAACGGGAGATAAAAAGAGGCTCTAAGTATCAAGGCATTGTTCTTGATCCTCCATCTTACGGGCGTGGAGCTAAGGGAGAGATTTGGAAAATTGAAGACCATCTTATTCCGCTTATGGATGATCTTGCTCAACTCTTTGATGATGATTTTGGTTTTCTTCAGCTGTCGGCCCATTCTCAGGGGTATACGCCGATTGCTATTCAAAATATACTAGCCTCTTATTTGGGAGACCGAGGTGGTAGTTTCTCATCAATGGAAATGACTGTGCAAGATGAAACAATGAGACACCTTCCCAGTGGCGCTTGCGCCCAGTGGGTTATTTGATTCCTCTACTATAAATTTAAAAGGCTCAATCGTGTTCATTACGTCTCCTCAAAATCAGAATGTAAAGGATCTCCTTAAGCTGCGAGATTCAAAGGGGCGTCGCGAGCAAAAACGCTTTTTGGTGGAAGGTTCCAGAGAGATTGAAAGAGCATTAGCGTCAGGGTATAAGCCAAGCGAAATCTGGTTTTCCAGGGATGTTTTATCCCCTTCCAGCTCGGTCATTATCAACTCAGCTCAAAAAACGGATTTGATAGAAGTGTCACAAAATGTCTTTTCTAAATTAGCGGTGCGAGAAGACAAAGATGGAATTGTAGCTGTTTTTCCTGTTCAAAGGAGACACTTATCAGAATTTGTGCCAGATGCCAAAGGTGGTCTTTTAATGGTCGTTCAAGGCCTAGAGAAGCCAGGAAATTTTGGTGCGATGCTTAGAACTGCCGATGGACTTGGGGTCACTGCGGTCATTGTTCTTGATTCGTCTTCTGATATTTGGAGTCCTATAGCTATTCGAACCAGTCTCGGAACGATTTTTTCCATACGAGTCTATGAGTCGAGCTCTCAGGAGTTTTTGAGTTTTGTGAGGCGCGAAGGATTTAAAACCTATGCAGCACGGCTTGATGAGAAGGCTCAAAGTGTCTTTGATACCAAATTTGATCCTAAGTCAGCTATTTTAATGGGTGCAGAAGATACCGGACTATGTGATTTTTGGGTTAAAAACGCGGATGTCTCTCTTGTCATTCCCATGTGCGGTATCGCCGACTCATTTAATGTCTCTGTAGCAGCATCCTTAATTCTATTTGAAGCTAAAAGACAGTCTCACAAGTCCGCAACTTGATTTTTAAACCCAGGCTGTGAGTTTCAAAATAGAGAATCTAAAAATCGAGAATTTTAAATAGCTAAAATAGCTGGAAGCTAAAAAGAGTTCTTTAATTGTTTAACGCGCTCTGTAATCAGAGACCTAGCTCCCCCCGGGGAGATGATTTTGCAATAGTTCATTCCGCCTACTCGTCTCAACCACAAAGGTGAAGCTAACCTTACAGCTTTAATTTCTAATGTGTTATTCGTCTTAATAAAGGTTACATTTGAGGAGGACCATTGCCCTCCGCCGAAAGCTTGCTTGTCGTCTAGGAGCATGATGCCTAAATCAGATAAAGTAGGAGCTTTTTCAGGGGCTGAAATGACCTCTTGGAGTGCTAGAGAGAGAATATGCTTGTTTAAGTCTGCGCAAGATTTGACCGGAGCCGATGCGGAAATTTTGAGTTCATTTACTATGGCCGGCTGAGACTTTAGTTTGCACCAGAGCTGCTCGTAAGGACTGTCCTTAAAAATAAAAGAATAGGTAGCAATATCGAAATGGTCTATGGAAGCCTTGCTCTCTAAAAACGGCTTCAGATCTAAAAATCTTTCTTCTTTTATCTGGAGTTTTTGGAGGTCTTCTTTGGGGATATTTAATATATAGCTTTGAGCATCCTTACAGCTAAAATCCGAAGCTTTAGCGAAACCAAATGCAAACAACATCGATAATGTGATCAAAAGTTTCAAGTTTGGATTCCTCTGCTTGTTTGTGAAAGAAAATAGAATGCCTGAGCCAAGTCAAACCCATATAGTATCCGGGGGGACTCGATGGCCAACATAATCCCTTTGCCTGCTTAAAGCCAAGCCAATGCTAGCAGCCTTAGCGGAAAATGACCTAGAAGGTTGGTTTGGCGTAGCATCTAGCGGAACGCTAAAAAAGAAACTTAGCCACTAAGTCTCGGGAAAGATTCGCATTTTTTAATCCCAGGCCTTGTCGGTAGGGCTTTTTACTGAGGTCGTCATAAAACTCCCAACAGGCCATAAAGCCTATTGGGAGTTAACATGGGCAGTTGATTTCTATTTTGCGGATTCCAGGACGGAAGCCGTCTGGATGGTAACGGGGGTCTTTGGTCGATCGCCAGGTGTCGTTTCGACTTGCCCAATGGCAAGAATCACGTCGGTGCTGGCTTGGTTAGCTGCTTCACCAAAAACCGTATATTGGTTGTCAAGGTGAGTCACTCGGCCTAGGCAAAGAAAAAACTGGGAGCCAGCGCTGTCTGGGTCCATAGCGCGGGCCATAGAAAGAGTTCCCGCATTATGGGGCTTTGAATTAAACTCAGCTTTTACGGTGTAGCCTGGGCCTCCCGTGCCATTTCCAGTTGGGCAGCCCCCTTGGATGACGAAACCTTCGATAACCCGATGAAAAACAAGGTTATTATAAAATCCAGATTTGGCCAGGGCTAATATGTTTTTACAATGACCTGGAGCGATATCTGGAAAGAGATTTAGAAGAATGTCACCCATACTCGTGCTGAAAAGAACTTGGTAGGTTTTATTTGTAAAGTCGAATGTTTCCATTAATGCTTGGATTTCTTTGGCTTTAGGAGTCATGGTCGTTCCTTTAGATGGTACTCGTAAGGGACGCAACATACCCGAAAACATCAGAACTCCAAAGCCAAAAAACTGTCAAATTTCTAATCGCTGTCTTTATTCTAGGCTAAAAAAGAGAAAAGACTTCCAGGTGATTTTTTATAAATATCTGAAATTATGGTGAATATTGGACGGCATGCCTTTGGTCTCAATCTTGCTTTTTGAAGCTTGGGGACTTGACCCCTTGCTTGGAAGGAATTTTTATGACTCACATTCGCCGCACACTTGCGCTTGTCCTGCCTCTTGGGCTATCGGCAGCTGAAGCCTTAGGGAATGCTGTTGGTGGAGACTTCCAAACATTTAATCCCAACTATTCCACCCTAGACTTTTTGTCGGTAGAACCGGCGCGAACTCTAAGCCCTGGACAAGTGGTTGTAGGGGGCTTTCTTGATCTTGGAACCAATGTGGTGCCAAACATTGAAACCAGAGATACGAAACCTTCGCGCACCAAAATCGATGATACCCTTCTCTCTTCTCATGCCCAAATAGGCTATGGACTCTTTAAAAACTTGGAAATTGGCGCTGCATTTCCGATGGTGCTGAGTCAAAGTAGCTCCAGTTCCAATTACCGGGGTGAGATCACCAAGTCTGGAATGAGTTATTTTCGTTTAGGTGGAAAATATACGTTCCTTAGCACCGGATCTTTAAACCTAGCTGGTATGTTAGATATGGGCAAAGGGCTTATGAAAGACAATCCTTACCAAGGCCAAAACGGATCGTCCGCCGTTACGGCCCTGATGGCTCTAGATTCTGAATATAGTGATTTTGCGGTGGGCTTCAACTTGGGTTTTAAATTTCGGACTAAGTCAGCTGATGTCATAGATGGCGACACGGGAAAAGCGCCAGTAGAGCCTATGTCTTCTCAAGTGATTTGGAGTGCGGCCCTGAGGTATGATCTCAATGGGAAACTCCAGTCATTAGTTACCGAACTGACCGGCGCGACCGCTACAGGTGCCATGGTGGATAGCTCTGATCGTAGCAATTCAACTGGAGAGCTTACCTTCACATATAGACAATTATTAGCGAACCAGCTGAAAGTGTTTGGCGGCCTTGGCACGGAAGTGCTTCACGGGCCTGGCTCAGCAGGCTTGAGATTTGTTGCAGGTGTCTCGATGACGATAGGAACCACTCCGCTAGCGATGCCATTTCAGGGCGGCAAAAAAGACGATTCCGAGTCGGACCTATCTGAATCCTCAAACCGAGCTCAAAAAGATGCGTCCAAGGTCGTTGAAGATGAAGAGACGACGGTCGACATGGAAAGTTATGAGCTAGGAGCCCCTAAATTTCCAACTTTTGACAACAATTCAAATTGAATTCAGCCAGTTACCTTGTTTTTAGTCCTTCTTTGTGGTTTCTTTCTTAGTTTTTACATGACCCAATTTTTCGATTGTAAAATTGGTGGATTGGGTCTTTTTTAAACGATTTCATCGCAAAAGTTGCCAATTGAATTCCATCTGTGATACACCTGCCGCCACTTTGCAGGAGATTCCATGAGACTTATTGCAACATGTCCCGAAGAAACAAAAGTTCTCTTAGTTAAAGAGCTTAAGGCGCTTGGCGCTACTGAAGTCCGTGAAGGCTACATGGCCGTTGAATTTGATGCGGATGAAGAGACGTTCTATAAACTCCATCTTAAGCTTCGCACGGCGAGCCAAATTCATTTGGTTTTAAGAGAATGCGCCGCTAAAGACGCCCATATGCTAAACTCCCAGGCTAAAAGAATTAAGTGGCATGAGCTGTTCGATGTCCATAAGACATTTAGGGTAGATGCCGTCGCTGGCGATCGCGGCGAAGATGCCATGACTGGAAACAAAATTTCTAAAACAGTTAGATTGTCCATGCAAACCGTATTCGACCGAGAAACAGGCAGTATTCCTGAAGTTGAGTTGAAAGAGCCCGATGTCATCATCGTAGCCTACGTCCATGGGGGACGAGCGACTCTTTCAGTCAATACATCTGGGCTTACTCTTCATAAACTTGGCTCCAATGACTATGATCACCCGGCACCCATGAAAGAGACTCTGGCTTCTGCCTTGCTTGAATTTGCTGGGTATGATGGCTCTGAAGTGCTTTATGATCCCATGTGTGGCTCCGGAACGATACCTATTGAAGCCGCCATGTTGGCTTTAAAAAAGGCTCCGAATATCCATAGGAAAAAAGGTAATTTTGCTTTTGAACGCCTTAAGATGTTCAATAATGATATTTGGCGTAAGGTTCAAGATGAGGTTCGATCTGAAAAAGTCGAGGTTCTTCTTCAGCCCATATATGCCTCTGACCTGAGCTCTAAATTCGTAGAATTTGCTCGGGACAATGCCCTTCGCGCTCGCGTAGAAAGAAATATTAACTTTTCCGTGAAGGACTTCTTCAAGGCTGAAAAACCTGCTGAAACGGGATTGCTCGTGATCAATCTACCCTACGGAGACCGCATTGGATCCGGAACTGAAGGAGAGCTTGAGGCATTTTATGAACATGTCGGCGATAAGCTTAAAAAAGACTTTACCGGGTGGCGAGCAGCTCTTTTTTGTTCCGAAGATGCACCCTGGAGAATGATTGGTCTAAGACCTTCTAAGAGGATTCCTCTGATGAACGGCAGTATCAAAACTAAACTATTTATCTATGAAATGTACTCAGGATCTAAAAAGATAAAGTCAGAAGCCATAGTCGGTGATTTCGACTAACCAGTAAAGGCTGCCGTTTCTATAAAGCAAGATATGGACCTTTAATTTCATGGGCTACCTGGAAGTTAAAGGTCCATTTTCATTTTGGCTCCAGATTAAAATCGCTGGGGCGTCGGAGAATACGACATGCGTTCCTTTCACTTCCAATCCAGGTCAACTTGAGTCCATATTTTTGTTCGAAAAATGACATGCCTTGTTGTTGTCTACCACATTGACTCGCTATTTTTCCAATAGATCTTTACGCGATTGACTTAAGAAAAGTGGATACTTCGTACTATTAAGATTTAAAAATTCTGACTGATCGCATGGAAGCTGCTATTCATGATTCCTTTTTTGAGGGCGATTCCATGCGAAGTCTATCTGGTAGTCCATCGTGAGGCCCCAAGGGACGCTTGGGAGCGTTGTCCCACCAGTCTTCTCTGATTTCTTTCAATTCAGGATGGAGTGGATAATAGATTTTGTTATCAGGCTTTGACGTCTCCCCAACGATCATCAGTCTGACATTTTGATCTGAATTGTTAATAAATGTGTGTGCAATGCCTGTGGTGGCAGGAAAGGCTACCGCATCTCCCGGGTTCAAGCAATGGAGATATCCGTCAATCCAAACATCAGGATGGCCTTCGATGACAAAGCCAAACTCTTCTTCAGAACTCTCCGCATGTGGCCAAGAGGTTCTTCGACCAGGTAGCAATAGTTCATGGTGAATTCCTATTCGGGTTAAACCTAGTCTTTTGCCAAGAGCTGAGCCTATGCTTAACAATTCGGTACTTTTGGGGTAGGAGGCGTTGTCGGGATCTTGAACTTCAGTCCAATGCTTAATGTAGTCAGGTCTTGTCATGTGGGTGGCAATGCTCGCAGAGACTGCGGGCTGGGTTTCTTTCTCAATAGCCTGATTCACGAGAATTACCAGTTTTTCGAATGCTGAGCTTGCTGCTGAAGGATTCAGCGCATTCTGAAACGCTTCGAAAAGATCTGGGCGATTCTCTTCTAGCCAATGGAAACTAGCTTTAGGGCCTCGATACCACTGGCCACGAGTTGTAAAGTAATGTTCCAGCAAAGCAGGTATGAGTTCTGAACGCCTAAATAGTCCTTGCATTCCGCCAAGTCGGATTCGGTCAAGAGCCTTAAGGTGCCAAGTTACTAGAGCCTCAATTTCATCAGGGGGCAATTTTTTGGGTCCAGCTTTAAACACTTCTTCCAGTTTTGAAAAGAATATCTTGGCAGTATCTTCCTTTTCGCGAAGTATCTTTCCGTGACGCATTTCAAGCATTTCGGGGGGCGGGTGCTCGATGGCTGATTTTGGGTGAACAAAAATATCTAGGTAGACTCCTTGCCAAAGGCGGGCATCTCGCAAGGAAGGCCCTGTATCTCTAATCGCGAGTATATCAAAGTCACTGGCCTCACCCGCGTCTCCACGTGCTCGAGATCCGTAAAGAATGATCGTGTGGCAGCCATACTAGCTTGAAAGTTCTTCGGTGATCTGTTCAAGAATTAGTTCTTCTTCCATAGATTTCCTTCAAGGGTTTTCGGATGTCTTGTCTGTCTGTAAATTCAAGATCGCTTCTGAATTGGTCTTTCATAAATAAGACCACTGAGCTTCTAGCACTAATTAAATCTAGATCTATCCTTTTTGGCGCTTCTTTCGGAAAAAATCTGAGATCATACTAGAACACTCGTTTTCTAGGATTCCTCCAGTCGCCTCAAAACGGTGATTGAGTCGAGCATCGTCATGGATGCTATAAAGTGACTTCAAGGCCCCAGCTTTGGCATCATAGGCCCCAAAGATGACCTTGGAAATTCGACTCTGATAAAGTGCTCCAGCACACATGAGACAAGGTTCAAGCGTGACATAGAGGCGGCAGTTAGATAATCGCCAGGTTTTAAGACTTTGGGTTGCGCCTATGATCGCATTCATTTCCGCATGACCTAAGGGATTGCAGGCTAACTCGCGGGTGTTAAATCCTGTGCCAATAATCGAGTTGTCTTTAACAATTAAGGCCCCAACGGGCACTTCACCTAAGCTTTTAGCTGTATTTGCGAGAGACAAAGCACGTGACATCCAAAATTCATCATTCATCGGAACCGATCCTTATGGGCTCCTCAGAGGCAAGTGCACTGTGTCGACCTATGTTTCCGGCTTGTCTCAGACCAAAGTGGGCCATAACATCCTCAGTAGACTTTCCCAAAACTTTGAGTTGATAGTCCATAGCAAAATGTCGCAAAAGCTCGCTGTTCAAACGATTGATACCGCAGTGATCGCCAAGCTCATAGAGGAGGAATTTAATACCGTGCCTGGTAATTCCTTCTGAAGTGAGGCCTGCACTTCGACCTTTAAATCCGACAAATAAGGCCGGATTGGCGCCGGCAAGGGGTTTTGCAAAAGATCGATATTCACTAAGACTAGAGCTTGTTTCTTGACAAAGCGTGATCACTCGGCTCTTAGTCCCTCTAATCAAAAGAGTGGCTGAAGTTGGTGAAAGCACCAGGTCGGAAGTTTTCAACTGGATGATTTCGGTAACTTTAAGGCCTTCCAGTGAGAGAAGTGCCAAAATAGCTGAATCTCTGTACCCTTTAAGTGCCGGCACTTGTTTATGGGCAGCATCAAGAAGGGCGTCTAAGTCCTCAGGGTCTAGCCCGTCGGGTAGCCCGTCAATTCTGGCAGGAATCGGGTATTCATCAAAGCCAGAAGCCATGCCCGTGGCACGGGGAATCGCAAATCGGAGAAAGGACTTAACGCCGATGATCTTTCGACGAATGGAGTTTTGAGATTCCGACTGATGGACTTCTAGCTGGTCTTGAAATGCTGCCAAGTCCTCTAGTCCTTCAAGGGAACCGCCGGGTCTACATTTAAATAAAAAATCTATAAAGCTTTTGGCGTCAGACTCGTAGCAGTTGATCGTGGCAGCTCGTTTGCCGTGATCAAAAAGATGGCGTCTATAGCCTTTTAGGAGTTCATACCCAAGTTGCATGACTGAGCCGCCTGCCTATGATAGAATGAATTTGTCCCAATGCCTGGGCTTAGGACATTGTAGCTATGGCAGCAAAAATTAGCAGCTGTTTTTTTATTTTATTTCCCTGGTTGATGGTAACCGCGAGTAGTATGGCCATTGAGCCGCGTAATGCGCGTTGTCTCTTGGTGCTCATAGATGGAGATAAAAAGTGTTGGAGCACAGGACTAACCAATAGTTTGCCGAAGGGTTCCCCCATTAAAATTTTGGGATTGCGTCCCAGACAGGCTGGAAGTCCATCTCTTCAATTTAGCCTGATCGAAGACGATGCATCATCGAAGACGCTAGTGTCGCCTTACTCATTTGGGGACCTTGTAGAAGTGCCCGCGGATCGAGATTCTTTTGAATTGTCTGTGATTGAAAAGGGCAAGGTTATTTTTGCAGTGCTTTTTAAAACGGTAGCGCCAAAGTTCTATTATGCAGTGGTTGGAATCAGTGGAAAGGAGCAAGTGCTCCAAAACGGTAGTAAAACGATTCTTTCTCCACAGGCTAATTTTGAGATTAAAGACTTAAAGACAAATTTACAAAAAGGTGTTTCTGTTAAAGTTGTTCCATTATCAAATCGTCAAGATGAGCTTCAAGTTTTATATAGTGGGCAAGTGATAGGTCGCCTATTTTTTGAAAAAAGAGGAAAGCTTTGAGCCAGAGAGTGACTTCAAGGCGTAAAGAAAAAAAGCGTTTTTTTGAAGTCGTAGTGATGCTTTTATCGACGATATTGATCCTATTGATTACTCGTCTAGAAACAAGACTATATCTTCTGACTAGCGGTTTCAGCGCTAACCGAGAGTTTACGGCGTCACTTTTTTACTTCGCATTGATCAATTTGAATGTGATATTAATTTTGGTGCTTTCTTTTCTAATTTTTAGAAATATTTCCCGGCTGGTTATTGAAAGACGTAGGGGAGTTTTGGGATCAAAGCTTGGTGCAAAGCTGATTTTTTCGTTGGTGTTCTTTGCGATTGCTCCAAGTTTAACTCTTGCTTATGTGTCGACCGACTTCATTTCAAAATCAATGGTAGGCTGGTTCTCTGATCAAGTAACCTCAACGATCAAATTGGCTCGAGAGTCTGGAGCGGCCGCGTACCAGCAAGATCAGAAGAGGTTGAAAAGTATCGCCAGACTAGCTTTGCAAAAGATTGATACTTTCGGTACCGATTCGCAAATTATCAAAGAATTGCCTTCCCTAACTCCTAAAGGGCTTAGGCTCTTTGTCCGTGAGTATAGCCTTTCTAAGGCGAGCATATTTCAGCCTTCTGGGTCTATCTTTTGGGCCTCAGATCGCGGGTTTCAAAGTCAAGTGCCGCTTTTGCAGGATGTATTTGCAATTGAGTCAGCGGAACAATTTCAGCTAAACCCCGAATTGACGGCTCTTTCTACAGTAGAGGTTCGAGGCGGAAGGGACATAGTAAAAGGTTCAGCCCCGATCTTTCATCCTAAATCTGGCTACTTTTTAGGAGTTGTCGTTGTTGAAGAGGCTTTTGAAGGTGAGATTTTAGCCAGATTGGAAGCTGTATTGGGTAGTTTTGCGAGGCTCCGCCCCGAATCTCAGCTTATTCAGATAAATTATCTTATATTGATGGCTCTCATGCTCCTATTGATACTTTTCTCAGCCATTTGGCTAGGTTTCTATGTAGCAAAAGGCATTACAGGACCTCTCCAAAAGCTTTCTGAGGCCACCAGGGAAGTAGCCCTGGGTAATTATAAAGTCGATCTTAAGGTCCATTCTGATGATGAGACGGGTCAACTTCTTCGCGCCTTCAATACCATGGTTAAAGACATAGAGTTTCACCAATTGCAGAATTTAGAAGCGCGCGCCAGTTTGGAGACTTCAAATCAAGAAATATCTGAAAGAAAGAACTACACAGAGGTTGTTTTAGATAGCATTTCAGCAGGTGTGATCTCTATAGATAGGTACGGGATAATAGGTTCCATCAATGGCGCGGCGGAAAGACTTTTGAAAATTAAAGGAGAAATGGCGACTGGCAAGAAACCTGAAGAGGTTCTGGGCCGGAGTCTCTATACTCTGTTTTTAGATCCCATACTTCGTGCTTTAGAACATTCTCCCTATTATAACAGCCAAGTGCATTTGGATGAACTAGGTCGCACTGAAATATTGATCGTGCGGGCAAGAACCTTAATGGATTCTCGCGGGGCACCTTTAGGCTATGTCATTGTGTTTGATGATGCTCAAGATCAGGTCCGGTCGCAAAAAGCGGCAGCTTGGAAAGAGGTAGCAAGGCGCATTGCCCACGAAATTAAAAATCCTATAACCCCAATTAAATTGAATGCTCAAAGGCTTTTGAGAAAGTTTGAAGGGCAATTTCAGGGGGAGGATAAAGAGCTCTTTAGGAAGCTTCTTGATTCCATTCTAGCTCAAGTGGACTCCTTACGTGATTTGGTTGATGAATTTTCTACATTTTCAAGGATGCCTGAAATTTCACTAAAGGAAAATTCTATTGAGGAGCTGCTCACAGAGGTCTTTACTTTATTTAAACAGAGCTATCCTCAGATAGTGTGGTCCAGTCAAGTGGAGTCTGTGCCACGCTTCTATTTTGACCGAGATCAATTGGGAAGAGTTTTAATGAATCTGATCGGAAATAGCGTCGCAGCTTTGTCTTCAGAGCGCCCCGGAGAAATTGGGATTAAAGTTTTCTCGAGAGAAGGGTCACTCGTGTTTCAGGTGTTAGATAATGGGTGTGGCGTTGATGACACCATGAAAGAGAAAATATTTGAAGCTTATGTGTCTACTAAAGCTGATGGGACGGGACTTGGGCTCTCAATTGTGAGACAAGTTATCATGGACCACGGGGGCAGT
>CAXNGG010000013.1:0-14629 GCA_964201885.1 Oligoflexales bacterium | reverse complement strand
GGTCCGACAACGATTCGTCCTCTAGCGCTCTGAATCGAATTTTCTTTTACAAAAGGGCGAAGGTCGTGCGGAAGAAAAGCTCCCATGCGTAGCTGAGTCGACCTTAATTTGTCAATTATATTCGATATCTGCATAAGTCGTCCTCCGGTAGAACGATTTAAGCACAACTTGGTTCTTGTGGCGAACGAATTGTAGGGTGGTTGGGTCACTTTAGTCCGGCGCGCGCCAGAAAAAGGGCTTAACCGCCGGATAATTGTTCATGAAGTCAGGGATTAGGGGGATGGATACGGACTTGCATTAGATTTGCATAGTAAATAATTGACAAAATAAAATAAAAGAGCGAAAAGCTTTTTGCGACTTATCGCGAGTGGGGACCATATCTTATGAAAAAAAATTGTGTGACTCGATGCCTGTTGTCGGCTGGTTTTTTGATATTTGGACAAGCTCAAGCCATGGAGCTCCATGGGCAGATTTCGACTCAAGTGGAACATGAATTTTCTATTGCCCAAGATGATGTTGCGTCAGAGATTAAAGATCTTAAATCTCAAATTGTCGCCATTGCCCTTGCCAATCAAACCAATTTAAAGAACTCTGAAAATGTGCGTTCTCAATTAGATCCATTGGTCGCAAAGCTAGGCGCTTTAGAGACCAAGACTTTTGAGGAAGAAAAAGCCTTAAAAGTTGGCGTCTGGCAGCAACTTTGGACAGATGATGCCGATGATAAGCGTGCAGACAATTTCTTTCAAAAAGTTGACAGAACCAACACCTACCAAGTGGTTTTTGATGACGGCGTTTTTTATAATGTATCTGAAATTGAAACTGTTTTAGGGCGTTTTACGGGCTTCTTGCGCGGAAAATACGAGGCCATGGAGCCAAGATTTAATCTTGAATTTACCGATCTGAAGGTAAGAAGGGGTGGCGTAGAAGCGTCATCCGAGCAAGGGGGGTTATTTCCATTTGTGGAAGCTGCGAAATTGGGCCAACTCAAGGGTTTGTTTCAATTTCCAGGAGAGCGTCGCTATCCCAACGGTCCAGTTGGTGCTAAGGGATACATTGAAACTCTATTTATCGACGAGGAAATTCGAATTGAGGTAGGTGCCAACCTAGCCGACGGTGTTAGGGACTTGTTTGTACTTGTCAGAGCTCAGTAACGCCTATCTTTCGGAAAGGATTCTATAAAACTAGATTTAATCCTTAAGGGTCTTAAGTCGAAGGTGCAGAACTACAAAGATATCACGAAACAAATCTTGTGATTCGCGGCTGGAATGACGATGAAGGGCGGCTCTTTCATGGGCCTTTCATCCACTGGAACACAATTTCTACGAGCTTCTGCGCCTCGAGATTATACCAAAAAATGAAACCTTCAAACACGATCGGGTTAGAATCCAAGATGGGCTTCGGCAAGTGTAGCAAACTTTGCCGAGCCTTTTTTTCCCGTTAGTGTTTTTTGATTGGGCTGATACGAGCCGGATGAGCCGAAAACCTCAAGGCTAGATCTAGGGGAAGCTGATGGTAAAAAGGCCTAAGTTTAGTTAGACGGAAAAGTCCAAGTCTCTGAATCAAGTTCGGGATGGAAATAGATTTACTCAAAATAACCATGACTCGGTTTTAAGTAGGTTTACGCCGGGTATTTAATAGTGCTAAAATTTCGCTCCCTTTTTAGGGAGGAGTTTCTTGGCGACGTCTAAAAGAAATTCTTCTTTAAAAAGACACTCTCTTTAGGCCAAAGGGGCTGTTGGAGCTGGAGGGCGTTCATGACAGCTTCCCCACCATTTGCTTTCAATTTGGCGAGCATTTCTTGCGCGATTTGATCTGCAGGGATAGGGTACTCCTCGGGAATGCAAATCTCTGCCCGCGCGGATTGGCCCGTAAGGGAAAGAATGACGGCTCTTCCTGTAAGGACTCGGCCTTTGTCCCTAGATTCCCATTGAAAATGAATGCCTACTGGTAAGGTGCAGTCGGCTCCAAGTTTACTAAGAATCATTCGCTCTAATTGGACGAGGTGTGTGGTTTCCTGGCAAGCAAGGGTCTTTAGGGAGTCTGTGAGAGGATGCCCATTAATGGTTTCCAGAGCCAGTGCTCCTTGGGAGGGAGACGGCACAAACCAGGTCGGGTCAATAGGGCGTGCGGTAAAGTTGCTTTTTAAAGAGAGCCGATCCAGACTTGCTTCAGCCAAAATGATGGCGTCATAGCCATCTTCTTCAAGTTTTCTCAGTCTTGTATCGACATTGCCGCGCAAAGGAAGAACTTGGATGGTGGAGCTCGCCTCTTGCAAGAGGGCCTTTCGTCTTAGGCTTCCCGTTGCAATTTTAAGAGTGCCAAAAAGCTTGAGATCTTGTTGGGTGACGATTTCTTTAGGTATGGAAAGTCGGGCTGAGGCTGACTTCGAAAAAACGATGACATCATTAGGGGAATGGCGTTTTAAGATTGCCGGGAGAGCAAAGCCTTCAGGGAGTTCAGCGGGGAGGTCCTTTAAGCTGTGAATTCCAAGATCTGCATGACCAGCAAGGAGTGCCTCTTCTATCTCGCGAATGAACACTCCTTTACCTCCAATTTCATGGAGAAAGCGATCTTGTATGCGGTCCCCTGTGGTCTTAATCTCAAGGATAGTAGATTCTTGGCCCATGGTGCTTAGAAGCTTTTTGACGTGGTGAGCTTGCCATAAAGCAAGTTTTGAGCCGCGGCTTGCAATGACTGTGTTCATTATTTTTCCTTTTCTAAAAACATTTGACGCAAAGCCTCAGTCAACTCAGTTCGTTGACTCAGGGAGGAAGTGTCTTGGATGTTTTTGGCAGCTTGTGAGCTAATTTTTCTGGCGGATGCTTCCATCATGCTCGTGAGGGCTAGGCGTTGCTCAGAGCCCAATTTACTATAGATTTCTTTGGAGAGGGTTTTTTCCAACTCTTTAAGGAGCAAATCATTTACGTACTGATGAAAACCAGCAAGGGTAGGTTTTGTGTGAAGCTTAGCTAACCAGTCTTGAAACTCCAAGGATCCTTGATCGATCATAACTTCGGCTTTTTTAGCAGCTTCTTTGCGCTCGACTAAATTCTCGTCCACGACTTGCTTTAGGTCGTCAACATCAAATAAATAGATGTCCTCAAACAGGCGTATCGCCGGATCGATATCTCTAGGAATAGCGATATCGACCATAAAAAGTACCCTGCGTCCTCGCTTGGGAGCGATAGAGCTAAGCCTTTGTTGCGAGATGATGTACTGGGGGGAAGAGGTCGCTGCAATCACGATATCTGCCGCCAACAGCTCCTGGTCTAACTGATCTAATCCTGCGGCTTTGCCGCCGCCGATTTCTGCGGTGATGGCTTTTGCTTTTTCTAGAGTTCGATTGCAGAGGGTGAGACTCACCGGGTTGTAACTGTAGGCGTATTTGGCAGCTATGCGAGCCATCTCCCCTGAGCCAATGATAAGAATTCTAGTTTTTGAAAGATCGTTAAAAATCATTTTAGCGAGATCAAGGGCTGTATGACTTATGGAAACCGTTTTCGAGCCAATAGTAGTTTCACTTCGGATGCGCTTATTGACTGCCAGAGACTCTTGGAAAAGGCGACCGAGAATGGGCCCGAGACATTTGGTGCTGCGGGCGATTTCGGCAGCATCTTTGATTTGGCCTGTGATCTGGGTTTCACCAATTACGATGGAATCCAAACTAGATGTAACTTTCATCATATGATGAACAGCATCTGATTCAGCAAAAAAATGGGAACTCGCAATCATTCTATCTGCATCTACAGAATCTTTATTCACAAAAAAAGAAAGAATTTCAGCACCGAGTTTATGATCTGAAGTCGCACTTACGAAAAACAATTCCACTCGATTGCAAGTCGATAAAGCGAGAAGCTCTTGGATCGGAAACTTATTTTTTGTCGCCAAAAGGCGCTCTTGAATACGGGACTCTTCAATGTAGATTTCTTCGCGGAATTCTACATTGGCGCTGCGATGACTGGCCCCGATATTGTATATATGATGGGTCATGCCGTGCGATCCTACAAAAGGGCATAGAGAGCAATAAATTGGAGTAAAAATCCAATGATTGCCCACTGTGCTTGCAATTTTATAGACTTACCAAGATAGTTGCGGGAAATCATGATGACAAGATACCAGGACCATAAAGCAATGGCCCAAAGGAGTTTGGGGGTGCCAAAGTTTCTAGTAGACTCGGTTGCAAACCCAGCACCACTTACCAAAGTAATACTTATGAGAATAAAGCCACTTATAATCGATCGGTGGAGTAATGCGGAAAGCGATTCCAGCGAGGGTAGATTTGAGAGAACCTTTAAATTTCTTTGTTTTAAAGATCTTTGCTGCCACAGGTACATGACGGCGATAATAAAACTCACAACTCCCGCCAGTTCCCCCAGGACTGCAGCTCCTACATGGAGCGAAAGGAAAAGGGGGGTGTCGGGCGCCAATACATTGGTGCTTTCGCCTTTAAGCAGTTCAAAAATAAGCAGAAGAGTCGCGAGAGGGGACGCGATAGGGCCCGCAAATCTGAGCCTAAATTTAGTTTCTGAAATCAAAGCTGAAAAGCCAATAAGTCCGGAAAGAAGAATCCCTGCATGAAGAATCCGTTGGTGCTCCACAAAGTCGATGGCCAACGTCCCTAACGTGGCCGCGGTCGCGATGGCAAGCATGGCAAAAGCCAGGGCCCTTGTCGGACCTTTATCTTTAATTTCCGTAGCAAAAAGAATCGTAGCAGCTGCGAAGCCCACGAGACCTATTCGGCCAGCATATATGGCTAGATCCATGATTTTCCCTTCTGAGGTGGCATCTACCTTAACTTGAAAACGGTTAAATTCCCATAAGTGTTTTGCTGGAATATGGTATAAGAGCCTGAATTATAAGCCATATACCAAATTTTGAACATCTCAAAACGAATCCTTGCGAAAAGGCCGGCAGTCATAATAACCTCCCAACTGACGGCGGGGGAAAGATGACAAGCTGGTCTCCAGATAGTTGGCGAAAAAAGGTAGCTCTTCAGCAGCCTAGCTACGCCTGTGGTGAAAAGCTTGATGAGGTCAAAAAGGGTCTTTCCTCTTGGCCAGGTCTTGTCAGTGTTCCAGAAATCCAGACTTTAAAGCAGCATTTTTCTTTGGCAGCTCAAGGCCAGGCCTTCTTGCTTCAAGGCGGCGACTGCGCCGAACGGTTTAGGGACTGCACTCCCGAGGTTATTGCATCCAAGCTTCAGATTCTAAAGCAGATGGCCCTTATCTTAGGCTGGGGGCTTGAAAAGCCCGTCATTAAAGTAGGCCGAATTGCCGGTCAATACGGAAAACCGCGCTCTCAGGCTTTCGAATTATGTGCGCAACAGGAGATTCCCGTTTATCGCGGGGACGCTGTGAATGATTTTCATCCAAGCTTAGGCGCAAGGACCCATGATCCAGCCAGGCTGGGGTTGGCCTATCAGTTTTCTTCGATGACTCTTAATTTTATGCGATCTTTAAGCAAGCAGGGATTTTCTGATCTTTTAAATACGAAAACGATTCCATTAGCTCCCTCAGTTCCAGCCACTCTTGTTTCCGCCTATCAAAAGACCATGGAGGATATTAAGGGTGCTTTAGGTTTTATGGAGTCCATGGGTGTTGATGCGGCTGCCATTTCTAGTCTTGAGTTCTTTACGTCTCACGAAGGCCTTCTTTTGGATTATGAAGAAGCCTTGACGCGAAGGTCGAACGGCTCTTGGTACGACTTAAGCGCTCATATGCTTTGGATTGGTGAGCGGACGAGATCTCTTGATGGGGCTCATTTGGAATTTTTTAGGGGTGTTGCAAATCCCATCGGAATAAAGATCGGCCCTGATTTTTCGGGTTCAGAAATAGCTAAGATGCTCGATCAGCTCAACCCAGATCATGAAGCTGGTAAAATTGTTTTTATCACGCGCTTTGGCGCAGATAGAGCAGAAGGCATCCATGCTCTCGCTCGCGAGGTTAAGACCTCTGGCCATCAAGTGGTCTGGAGCTCAGATCCCATGCACGGAAATAGTGAAATGAGCACTTCAGGTAAGAAAACCCGAGCCATTTCTAAGATTCTGTCAGAACTGCAAACCACCAGCTTGGCTCTTAAGGATCATAACCTACCCTTGGGTGGGGTTCACTTTGAGCTGACTTCAGACGATGTAACAGAGTGCATTGGTGGTTTGGCGAGGCTTGGGCATCAGGATTTAGATTTGCGATATGAAACCTGGTGTGACCCACGACTCAATCAAGCCCAGGCATTAGAAATGGCCTTTAGTTTGGTGGGCGTTCTTGGCGGAAAGAGCCATCTGGAGTCCTTTCTCCCTAAACTTAACTTAAAACCCTCCCGAGCTTTCCCACTCACAGATGTTTTATCCTAAGTCGCTTCTTGAATGAAAAGATGCTGATCCATCTTTTTGGGTAAATGTTAGCGATACTAGCCAAGCTCTAAAGAACAGCCCGCTCAAATCCCTAGGTGGTTTGATTGGGAAAGAAAACCTCATAGACCCGCTTCTATATAGGCACTGTCAAATCTTTCCTGTCGGGAGTTTTCTCTCGTTGGCTGGGATTCCAACATCTTCCTATTTTTTTAAGCTCTCCTTCGTTCTAACGCTATTTTGAACCATCCGATTTTCATCTCCATGGCTAAAAGAGGCAGATCCAGGAAAGCTCAAGAGAGTGGTGAGGGCGTGATGGAAAAGAAGCCTTCCCGGTGTTAGTCTCATTTTTTTACAAAGGGGAATCCTTTCTCAGGCCCTTCTCAAGTTTAACAGATGACTTTAGTTGTGTGATGAAATCACACGAAAATAATCAAGAAGTCCTGGAAGACGATTGTAGCTTCAGCTGTTGATGGCGAGTCGTTAGGAAGGTTTTTAAGCCTTCTCAACCTCTTTTAACGGCATCTAGAAGAGCTAATTGCAATAAATACGTTCACCGTAAATATTGCAATTATGGTTGTCATATCTACGTCTAAGTACTATACTACTAACTAAGAATTCCAGTCAGCGTTGGTCCCATAAAGATAACATCATCAAGAAAGTTGGCTCTAAATGGCCCATGAACGCGCACGTCATATTACGGAAATTTTCAATAGCCTGCTGGGCTTTAGTCCTATCTTAGGTTTTTTTGGCCATCGCCAAGTAGGGAAAAGCACGTTTCTAGCCGCAAATGTAAAAGAGTACCGAACATTAGACGATGCAGAGGAACTTCAATTTGCGGGCCAAGATCCTAAACGCTTCATTAGCTCATATAAAAATTATCCTGGAGCTATAGACGAATGCCAAGTGGAGCCCAAGCTATTCTCGACCTTAAAAGAGTGGGTTAGAACCCAAAAAAGGCCGGGTCAATTTGTGTTAAGTGGCTCTGTAAGATTTACCAGTCGGCAAGCCATCCGGGAGTCTCTTGCAGGGAGAATGGTGATGGTAGAAATGCTGCCGTTTTCTGTAAGCGAGATTCTCCAGGAACCTCTTTCCCTTACTATAAATCGCTTGCTTGATCTTAAGAAGTTTTCAAATGACACCTTTCATCACCTTAATCCACCCAAAAAGGTCAAAATTTTTCTTAAGTATTTTGACACATACCTGACCAATGGAGGGCTCCCTGGTCTTTGTTTTATTAGAAACCACAAGTTGCAAATTAATGCTCTCAAAGATCTTCATGATCTTATTCTTTCAAGAGATTTACGTCTAGTTTCCGACTTGCGTATACCATTGCCAACCATCAAAAAGCTGCTCAGCTATATTTCTCAGAATATATTCGAGCCCTATAATGCCTCGGAGGTGCGCAGACTTCTTGGATTGGCACCCCAAACCCAAAAAAATCTATTGGAAGCGATGGAGTCGATTTTTTTGATACGTCGAATTCAACTGTCTGGGAAAAAAAAGGAATGCTTTTTGCTTGAAGATCAGCTTGAAGAACTAGTTTACAGCGCCAACAGTGCCGAGTCTTTAAGGCAAGCAGAATCAGCAGTGTATCGGAACATAAGAGGGCAATTTTTTTATTCTTTAGATAAGGCTGTTAGTTTTGAGTCGTTTATGACTCGTGATCACGCCCGAGTACCAATTGTGATTCGAGGAGAAAAAGGTGTTCTAGGTATTATTGTCGTCGATACAAATAGACCAAGTCTGTCCCAGACAAGATCCGCTGGTAGTTTTTTGAAAAAAGAAGCCAACTCAAAGATAGTTTTTCTCTCTACGCAACCGATTGCGCCAGAGGTTATCGACGATCGAAGTCTTCTATGTTCTATTGGCAGTGTTATCTAATGGGAGCAATGGGGGACGGGCTAGGATTTTCGCATCGGCTGGTTTGTGTGCTAGATCTTTTTAGTCTTGCGAATTGCCGAAGAATTCTCTGCTCATTATATTTGTCAGGCTCTGATTTTTTGTCGAACGAAGGCGACTTTAAAAAGATGACGCATGAAAGCTCTGAAATCGGCTGTTGAAGACATAACTGTTGTATTAAAAACAGATAGACAGATAAGTTTACACAGTACCTACATGGCAGGAATGTGAAAGCTACTGCACCCAGATATGGTAGTTTTGCCCGTGGCAACCCATCCGCAAACCTAAAGCCGTGCCTTTCTCCTGGAGTATCTCAACGAGATGGGTTCATTTGGTACAGAATGGCAGTGGGGACAGCACTTGTTTTTCGGCATCACTTGATTCAAACTCAAAATTGATGGATTTCCCTTCAGAGGTATTGACTTTGTCGAAATGATCGTACCAAGTTCGCTTATTTGAAGCTAAAAATGGAAATCAGAAAGTTTACCATGATCAAGCGTCTCGAGATTTTTTTAGAGCAACAGCCAAACGTGGAGCTTGCATTTCTTTACGGATCCCACGCCGTTCAAAAAGCGAACGCTGAGTCAGATCTCGATATCGCCATCGCTACCAGTGGGGGGCTTACAGTAGATGAAAGACTCGCACTTGCCGAAGCACTGTCCCATGAATTTCACTGTGAGGTGGATCTCGTGGATTTAAGCACCGCCCACGGTGCCCTTCTTCAGGAGATTTTGACACGGGGGATTTGTGTGATAAAGCGGAATCTTCCGCTCTACGACAAACTTATCAAACGGATGCTGATGGAAAAGGAAGATGATTCACGCTTTGCTGCAAAGACTACCAAAGAAAGGATTCATAAATGGCTACACCAAACCAAACCCTAGTCTTTGAAAAGCTAGATTCCATTGTTCGTTGTCTGGAACGGGTGCGAGAAAAGACTCCCACTTCTCTGGCTGAACTAACCGAGGATTTGGATCGCCAAGATATTATCATGATTAACTTGGAGCGAGCCATTCAAGCGAGCGTTGAGATTGCCTCGCACATCATTGCATATACTTCGCTTCCAGCGCCCATCACCATGGCTGATAGTTTTGAAAAATTGGCTCATGCAAGAATAATCACCAAAGAAACTGCCGAAAAAAGGAAGAAGGCGGTAGGCTTGCGAAACATTCTTGTCCACGAATATCAAAAGATTGATTGGTCCATAATCTGGGCGGTCATCACAACGCACATGATTGATTTTCATTCGTTCGTCGCCGAAATTCAGTCTGCAAAAATATAGGCTCGCACAGGTGGCGGTTGGGTTAAGTAAAGTTCCTGGGTCCTGGCTTGCCATATGATGGCTCTACTGCAACATTATGTGATTGTTTTCACAAAATACCATGGTAAAATATGAACCTGGTCGCGTTTTAGACTAGTTTAGTGCTTGGAAGGGATATGGAACTCAATCGAAACAGGTACTTAGACGTACTAGAGTCTTGGGCGAAGTCTCAGAAGCCTAAACCACTCCTTCTTTGGGGAGCACGGCAGGTGGGTAAAACTCACTTGATGCTTAAAGCTGCGGAGCGCTTTTTTGGGGAATATTATTACCTTAATTTTGAACGAGACAAGTAGTTAGCTCTTCTTTTCCGTGAATCACTAGATCCAGAGAAAATCCTCCAGAATCTCACCCTTTACCTGGACCGAGATATAAAACCGGAATCGGTTCTTTTTATTTTTGATGAAATTCAAGAATGTGAGGATGCATTGAACAGCCTCAAGTACTTTGCGGAATCTCCTCTTGGATTTAAAGTCATGGCAGCTGGCTCTTTGCTTGGTGTTAAGCGAAGTAAAAAGGGCTTCCCGGTTGGAAAAGTTCAATTTTTGGATGTCCACCCTTCTAAATTTCGTAGAATTTTTAGAGTTTACGGGGCACAAGAAAATGGCTGAGGTTTTGGCTGAATCCAAATTGTGCTCCCCTATGAATGAAGGTATTCATACTAGCCTTTCAAGGCTTCAAAGGGAGTATTGCTGGACTGGCGGCATGCCCGAGGTAGTAGCTGCCTACGCGACCGCCCCTAAAAATACAGAGGCGGTTCGGTCGATTCAAAATCAAATTATTCAATCCTACCAGTTAGATTTTGCCAAACAGGCACCCTCTAAGTTAGTATCAAAAATAGGCGCAGTTTTTCAGCAGATTCCCAAGCTTCTGGCAAAAGAAAATAAAAAGTTTTCTTTTACAAGTATAGGTACCCATGCCAGAGCAAGGGACTATTCAGAAGCCCTGCAGTGGCTCATGGATGCACGCATGGTACACAAAGTTAAAAATATCTCTCAAATCGATCTACCTTTGGAAAGTCATGCCCATGAAGACACCTTTAAAGTTTACCCTCTAGATGTCGGCCTTCTTGGTGCCCTTTTAGAAGTCCCGGCAAAATTGGTACTAGAACAGGAAGGAATTTTTAGTCAGTTTAAAGGAGCCTTGGCGGAATGTTTTGTAGCTGAGGAATTGATTGCTTATGGATTTTCTAAGCTTTATTACTGGACAAGTTCCGGAAGCGCCGAAGTGGATTTTATCGTTCATCAAGAAGCTCAGATCTTGCCTTTGGAAGTTAAGTCCGGAGTTAACTTGCGCTCCAAAAGCTTAAGCCTTTTCGGAGAGCGCTATCCTCATTGCAGCCTCACGCGAGTTTCCACTCGCAACTTTGAGAATAACGGTAGATTTAAAAATTACCCCTTATACAGTCTATCTGTTTTTTCAAATTTTGCCCGCGCTGCCACGTCCTAAGTTTAGACAAATCTATCTAAGAATCTTGACAAGACGAAATTTATAGAAGGGTTTGAGAACAAAGAAGCTCGATGGTCGAATTGCTTTTCCAGTCAAGGGATCATTTTTACCAAGAGTCGATCGTTGTTTCCAACTTTCAACCATGAGTCAGAGGAATTGATTTCAGCCTTCCATGAAAGTAGGTCACTTTTTTTGAACATAGAGGCCCCATTCCATCAGCAATCTAGTGAAGTCCTGGGCTCGTCCCTTGTCCTCCCCTTGAAGTTGAGCCCAAGAAGCAGATCGTTCGAGGACGATTTGTTCCTGGTTAGCGTCTCTCAGGGGGACTTTATTTTCAGTTTTTAAAGGAGTCATAGCACGACATAGATCGAGACGTTGCTTCACTAGGCTTAGAATCTCGCTGTCGATGGCGGCGATTTTCAAACGAAGGTTGTTGAGGGTTTTAAGGGCGTCGTCCATTCTAGTCCTCTATGTTTAAAGCTTTGAGTCGATTGGTTTAGCGGGAATTCAGATGGTTTTTTTAGTAAAGTTTATCTCAGAGATATTCGTGGTAGAAAAATTCCAGCTAGCAAAAGCATTTATAATCTTTCATTTGGTCAATAGGAAGTTTTCCATGCATCCGGCTCCCGGTGGATTTCGCCTCGGGTGTCTTGGAGGATCAAATCAGTTCCATCGACACCTAGTATATGGCTTGGAAGCAAAGGTATTTTGCCGTTAGGGGTGTCTAGAGCAAAAGTAGGTATGCCAAAGCCTGAAATTCTACCTCTAAGAAAGGTCATGATCTCAAGTCCTTTATTTACGGGGACACGAAGATGCTCGGTGCCTGCGATCATGTGGGCGTGAAAAATATAATAAGGACGAACTCTGTTTTTAATGAGGGAGCGGCAAAGATGCAACATGGCTTCGGGGCAGTCATTAATGCCTTTTAACAAAACAGCCTGATTGCCGATGGGGATGCCGGCATTGGCAAGGTTAGCCAAGGCGATTTGAGCTTCTTCCGTGACTTCACTGGCACAGTTGAAATGGGTATTTACCCAGATGGGGTGATATTTCGCCAGGATGCTACAAAGCTTCTTTGTGATTCTATAAGGAAGGGTGACGGGAGTTCTTGTACCAAATCGGATGACCTCCACATGAGGGATTTCGCGGATTCGGGCTAAGAGGCGATCTAAGGCTTCATCGCTCGCAATAAAGGGATCGCCTCCTGTAATGAGGACATCGCGAATGGCAGGGTTCGATCTGATGTAGGCAATCCCGCGATCTATGATGCCACGATTGAAATGGAGTCCTTCTTCATCGTCACGGCGCTTTCTAAAGCAGTACCGGCAATAGACGGGGCAAAGCTGCGCCACACAAAAGGCTACCCGGTCTGGGTAGACATGAACCACTTCCTTTACGGGAGAGTGATCGACCTCACTCAAAGGATCCGGTTTTCCCAGTCGATCGCTCAGTTCTTCAAGGCGGGGAAGGGCCTGAAGTCTTATGGGACAAGCGTCATTTTGGGGATCCATGAGAGACATATAGTAGGGGGTCACGCCAGCATTAAATACAGTTTCTAGGTTTTTGAATCCATCACGCTCGGAATCTGAGAGTTCAAGAGCCGTCTGAGCTTGCTCAAGGTTTCTGACCTGTTTGGCCATTTGCCAGCGCCAATTGGTAAATGTGGCAACCGAAACCCCAAAGGCATTTGCCCCTAAAGTAGTAACACTGGAGGTCTTTAGGCCCAATTTGATAAAGGTTTCATCATAGCCGTCCGCGTTGCCCTTTAAGTAGCCGTCCGCGTTGCCCTTTAAATAGCCGTTTAAGTAGCCATCCAAATTTTCACTAGGGGCCAGGGTTGGGGCATTGTCGATGTCAAAGTCAGTTTCTTTCATGCTCTCTTTCATACTCTCTTTAATGCCCTAGGCCCTTAAAGCATGATAATTTTTTCGATTTTACAGGCGCTCTGATAGATGAAATCTACTTTATCAGAAGACTCATAAATGCCGGTTGCCGTTAAAGAGGTATAAGTGCCGTTGGCCGAGGGCTTTAAGATCCGTTTTTCTTTAGAAAATAGCTTTTGTAGCTCTTCGAGTTGGGACGATGGTACAATAAATTTAAAGGTGTAGAGCCCTGGCCAAGTGTGGTGATCATCTAAAAGTTTTTTAAAACGTTCCCTGTCCATGTCACCTTCTTTAGTAAGACTCGTGCTGCCAGGATGTAACATAGGAAATGGGGGTTTGTCCAATGGGACAGCGCGTTATCATCAAGGAAATCATCTTAGGATCGACCTCTAAATATAGAAAAGCACTCCTTGAAGCTTGCGGTGTTTCTTTTCGAGTAGTCGCTTCTGGGGCTGACGAAAAGTCTATAAATTCCATAAATATTAGAGACTTGAGTCTCAAAAGAGCCCAGCTTAAAGCCGACTTTTTAGCCCCTCTTTATCCTTCAGGTTTGATTATTGGAGCTGATCAGACCCTCTCCTTTGAGGGGCAAGGCCTTGAAAAAGCTTCTAGCCGCGAGGAAGCGTTTCAGAATCTAAAGCGCCTCTCGGGCTCGATTCATTATCTGCATTCCAGCATTTGTCTGGTGGGTGCGGTAGCGGGAACTCCTAAAACTTTTGGATTTTTGACGAGCGATGTTCCTATGCGGATGCGCACCCTCACAGATGCGGAAATAACAGCGTATTTAGATCTTGGGGAATGGCAAGGGGTCGTGGGTTGCTATCAAGCCGAAAACCGCGGCTCCCAGTTATTTAATCCCCCTATGGGTGACACATCTGCCATTATGGGACTCCCCCAGACCGACCTTTTAAAGCTGCTTCGAAGTATGGGTATCAATCCTCTTTTAAACCCTTCAGGACCTTGGGAGCTCGAGGTCTAGCTTCTCGATGAAGCAAGCTTCTCAAGAACCTAAAACCTAGGAATTGATTTCATCTTTTAGGGAAGAGATAGAGGTTTTGGGCACAGGTCTAAAAGGAGGCAGCCCTCGCACAGGGGTTTTTGGGCTTTGCAGGTGTAGCGGCCGTGTAAGATCAGCCAATGGTGGGCTCTTGGAAGATAGGTGGTGTCAATCAGCTCGAGAAGTTTGAGCTCTGCTTTTACGGGAGTGTTTTCTTGGTGAAAACCGAGCCTTTGTCCGACTCGGAATACGTGGGTATCTACAGCTAGGGTAGGCTCCTGAAAAAGCTCCCCAAGGATGACATTCGCTGTTTTACGACCGACCCCGGCTAGGGCTTCTAAGTCTTGCCGAGTACTTGGGACTTGCCCCTGATGATTTTGGAGCAGGGATTCAGACAGCTTTATGATATTTTTAGCTTTCGTGGGAGCTAGGCCGATTGACTTGATTTGATTTAAAAGGGCAGCTTCCCCATTTTTGACCACTCCCTCTGGGATAAAGCCAGCACGATAGAGGGGCTCCATGACTTTATTGACCTGTTTGTCCGTGGCTTGGGCAGAGAGCACCACAGAGCAAAGGAGCTGATAAGGGGTGATATAAAAAAGCTCACACCTAGCGTCTGGCATGGCCGCTTGAAAACGCGAAAGCACCTGTTCAGCAAATGCTTTCAGGGCTTTCTTGGAGAGAGTCTTGGGTCTTGGCCTAAGAGCCTTACTCGGAGACGGCAATTTTGACAT
>CAXNGG010000012.1:0-15013 GCA_964201885.1 Oligoflexales bacterium | reverse complement strand
CAGCAGAAGCCATGAACCTGATCGAAAATTTTATTCGGAGATCCCTATGAACCCCACTGAGTTAAAGAGCGCCATTGAAGAGGCCCTCCTCAATACGTCTGACCTCAAAAGGTATGAAGAGGCCATTCTTCAAACGATAAACTTATTAGACATCGGCAAAATCAGAGTTGCTGAAAAACATGGTGATGAGTGGATCACTCATTCTTGGATTAAAAATGCGATTTTACTTTATTTTAAGATAGCACCTATGGCGGCGTTTGAAGTTGGTCCCTATTGCTATCATGACAAAATCCCCCTTAAGACCAATTATAAAGAGCTCAATGTTCGGGTCGTACCTCCTGCGGTAGCTCGCGTGGGAACTTTTATGGAGCCTGGCGTTGTGCTCATGCCCTCATACGTCAATATCGGAGCCTACATAGGAGCCGGTACCATGGTCGACACCTGGGCGACGGTGGGAAGTTGTGGTCAAATTGGTAAAAATGTCCATCTTTCTGGTGGTGTCGGAATTGGAGGGGTTTTAGAACCAGCATCAGCTACGCCTGTCATTGTGGAAGACAATGCATTTATAGGATCACGAGCCATCATCGTTGAGGGAGTTCGCATTGGCCAAGACGCCGTGATTGCTGCCAATGTCACTCTAACGTCTTCCACTCCTATCATTGATGTGCGCACACCCGAGCACAAAGTTCTAAAGGGTTATGTACCAGCAGGTTCTGTCGTGGTCCCTGGAACGAGAGAAAAGGAAGTTTCTGGCGGAAAGATCCACCTAGCCTGTGCGTACATTATCGGAAATCGAAAAGAATCTACAGATAAGAAAACATCTTTAAATGATGTTTTAAGAGAATTTTCTCTCTCCGTATGAGTGACATTACATTCAAATTTCCGGATGGTTCGGAACAAAAGCTGATGGATCAGGAAGCTCAGACCAAAATCTTGAGTGCCGCCGTGAAGGCAAAAATCAAGATGAGATTTGGTTGTGCTTCCTGCCGCTGTGGTACCTGTGGAATTAAGGTTCTGGAACCAGAAGCCTTAATCCATATGGGCCGCGACGAGAAGGCTCTCCTAGAACGAATGGGGCTAGACGCGTCAAATGGTTCTATTAGATTAGCTTGCCGAGCTAAAATATCGGGACTTGACAACGTTACTATCGATTTAAGTTTTCAAGACCAGTACAATCCTGATGGTGGGTCCAATCATGGAGCCCTTTAGGAAAGTTCTGTGTTTTTTGAAAGGCATCGTCGAATCATTGTGCTTAGCCAAAAAAGCGGGTGCTAGGGAAACTTGCCCTTTCATTTTTAAAAAGGACTCATAATGACGTTGGAATATTGGCCTTACTATGTATTTATAGGGATCATTTTAGTAGGACTAGAAATCATCCTATCAGGTTTCTTTATGCTTCCCGTTGGGGTAGCTTTTCTTATTTCCGCGCCTTTTTCTTTGTTTATAAGTGATCGCCCCATCATGCATGTGATCACAGCTATTTGGGTGATCGTTTCGATTTATGTATTCCGAAAGTACTTTAAAAAAAGCAACATGGTGCAGAAAAATCCCGTAGAAGACTTAATTGGAAGAGAGATCGTTATCGAAAGCGACCCCCAAAACCAAGGAAGAACCTATGGGAAGATTTATGGTGAATCCTGGGCCCTAGTCCCAGAGAACACTCAGGACCATTTTGTAGCTGGAGAGGCAGCTCGGATTGTAGCTATGAATGGAAATAAACTCGTTATTAAAAAAATCAAGGAGTGAGCATGGATTTAGGTACATTAGCAAGTTTAGCCATATTAGGGTTAGCCATTTTAATTGGCGCGAAAGGCATCCGCATCGTCAGACAGGGTGAATGTATTGTAGTCGAAAGACTAGGGAAATATCATACCACATTGAATTCAGGTTTTAATGTCATTTTGCCTTTTATTGACCAACCCAGATCTATTTTTTGGATTGTAAATGGATTTGTTAGGCCCGCTGAAACGGTAGACTTACGAGAAGCCGTATTAGATATTCCTGCACAAGCAGTCATTACAAAAGACAATGTGGCTATTCAAATTGACGCTCTTCTTTATATTCAAATTACGGATATTAAAAAAGCTACCTATATGATTGCAAACCTTCCCGCCGGCGTTGCGCAGCTTGCTCAAACCTCCCTAAGAAATGTCATTGGAGAGATGGATCTTGATGAAACCCTTTCCTCCAGAGACACTATAAATGCCAAACTAAAACTCATCCTTGACGATGCCACTGACAAATGGGGTGCAAAAGTGGTTCGAGTGGAGCTTAAGAATATTTTTCCACCTGTTGAGATTCAAAGTGCCATGGAAAAACAAATGCAAGCAGAACGAGAGAGAAGAGCCAAAGTCCTTGAAGCCGAAGGCGATAAACAAGCCAGAATCCAACGTTCTGAAGGCCTAAGACAAGAACAAGTAAACTTAGCGACCGGTGACAAAGAAGGCCGAATCCTGAATGCCGAAGGTGAAGCTCAGGCTATCATTCGTGTGGCAGAAGCAAAAAAGAAAGCCATTCAAGAAATCACCCTTGGTTTTTCAGGAAATGCCGAGCTTTCCGCTAAATTTCTAATTGCCACCCAGTACCTGGAAACCTTAGATCGATTTAGTCAAAAACCAGGAGACAAGGTATTTCTTCCTTATGAAGCCTCAACCGCTCTTTCCTCTTTTGGAAGCATTGCAGATTTGGTGAAAGTACAAGGCAAATCCACATGACCCTCCTAAAATAGCCTTTTTTTAGGCTTTCTTAGCTCTTTCAATGATCGAAGAAAAATGCGGATTCCGAGAAATCACGAAGGAATACCTAAGTCTAAAAGTCTACGTCTAGTCGTAATGCTTTTGAAACTCGAGGTAGGTCATAAAAAATGAGAGCTGGCAAAAGCACTTATTTTTTCAATCACCCACTGGGGGGCATCTAAAGGCAAGTCATGACCTGTTTCGGGGTGAACAAAATGAACGGCTTCATATTTTTGCGCCATCCTGGCTGAACATTTAGGGTTCACGAGTTGATCTTTCTGACTAGAAAGGATCAAGAGAGGTGTCGTTATTTTTTGAGGGCCTTTATATTGAGATGAAATCAAGAGTTGTTTAAGAGCCTCTCGATTCCTAGTGGGATGGCGCCTTTCTATGGCCTCCCAATTCGCTAGTAAAACCATATCTCCTTGATGTTGGCTAGAAGTAAGGGCTAAAATGAGGCTTTCTTTTTTAATGGGGGAGGGTCCGAGGAGGCATTTTAGAAGGACAATTTTGCCATGATTGGTAATGCGCTCGTTTATGGGGCAGATCCCGGCGAGGCTGCTGTTAATGACAACGCAGGCCTTAAAGTCGTCGGGATATAACCTAAGCCACTCGAGTGCGACCATTCCCCCAAAGGATAATCCGAGGAGGCTCCAAGGCTTTTTAGGGTAGACTGCTTTTAAAAACCGCTGCCTAAGAACATCGACGATTTCCTTCATGGCGAGCGGAGACTTATGATCTGAAGCAGCCCCAAATCCTGGCAAATCCAATGCCAAAACCTCACCGCCGTCATGGGCCTTCAATTCTGAAGGAAAACTTCCCCAATGGGGAGCCTGTCGGGAAAGCCCTCTAAGTAGAAGCCAGTTCATATCAAATTGCACCCTCATGAAAGGCTGTGATTCTATGGAAGAGATCAAGAAGATCACGGTGTCTTCGCATCACTCGATCATAACGGTGCGGAAGAATGGGATTAAAGTATCCTTTTGCATCGAACGCTTGCAAGGGATTCTTTTTCACCCAAATCCATGACCCAAGCTCTAAACACCACGGCAAGAAGACTTTGTCGCTTGCGGAGTTTTGTTGGTGCAAATCAAATAAGTAATCCCAGATGTCTCCATTAATCAAATAGGAGCTAGACTGCGGCTCGATGAGATAGCGGCTATAGGGGAGGCTATCGTGATATCTGCTCTCGATTTTCTCGATGGTAGTCTTTAATGGAAAGGGCTTCCGTGTTTTTCCATAGGGGTACCATAGGCGGTCTTTCATCCCGAATCCGCTATGAATATCTAGAGCCATTGAAAATCTGGCTGAAAACATTTGTTTTTTAACAAATTCTACTAAAATTACGTTTTCAAGCTCCATGCCTCTTTCAGGATATCCTCGAAACCACGGAAGAAATGAAGATATTCTCTGGCCTGAAACCAGATTCCATTTGCTTCCTTCGCCCTCGATGGGGGCATTTCGCATTAAGTCAACACCGCTAGGATTGGATCTTCTACTTAAAAACATACCCCCTGGGTTTACTATCGGAATGGATACGAGCCTAGAAATCTTGAAGAGATCTTGAAGAGACTTATCCCAAAGGAGCTGCTTGGACAGAAATTTAAAGTAGTTAATAATAATATGACTGCCTATTTTCTCTAGGCCATGAACGCCCCCAAACAAGCCAAAGGTAGGTAGGGTAGGATCATCTGGACCAATAGTAAGGCTATAAATAGGAAGTGAAAGTCCTTTGACGTTTACATATCCAAGGGACTCTGACCTACAAAATTCAGGGGCCTGCTCTATAAACCTATTCAGTTTTTCTAGCTCGCTAAACGCCACCTGAGCCTCGCTGCTTAAAGAAAATAGCCGGCATAGGATAGGGAACCACTCTTAAGAAACCAAGCCCCCATACACCCAAAGCCGGAAGACAGTTGCTCTATGATCATACTGAGCCGAAATCCCAAAAGCAATGGACAGTATATGGATAGCAAATAACCAGTTGACTCGAGGGGCCTCTAACTCACCTTGTGACTTCAAAGCTACTTCTTGCAATGGCGGCTAAAGAGGCCTCTTGATACTCGGCAACTCATTCCTATTTGTGAGGAAGGAGGACATAGATATTGCCGTCGGATGACCCACATGGATAAGCCTCAAACAGATTAACATCTGAGCTCTCCTTCACTTTAGTCTGGAAAAAGAACTTTGGCTAAATGCACCCACATTTTTGGACTAATAGTTTCAGCCCTAGCAGTAAGGGGAAAGCCTAGGTCGGAAATATTGGTGTCGGGCTTTATAAAGTTAGAAATCGCATTCGACATCATTTTTCTACGCTGAGTGAAAGCCTGTCTTGTTACGATTTCTGTTTTTTCTAGGACAGCTGGCGACTCCATACTGGTTAAATGTCTCAGGGACAGAACCGCTGAGTGAACTTTTGGCACAGGCGAAAAACAAGTGTTCTTAACCATAAACTCGAGCTTAGGGTTAGCTCTCAATTGAGTGAACACCGAGAGAGAGCCATAAGCTTCTGTGTTTACAGCTGCCGCCACACGTGCCGCAAATTCAAACTGAACTAAAAAGGAAATATACTTAACGCGACCCAGCAAAGGCAAAACAGATCTTAGGATGGGGGTTGAGATATTGTAGGGGATATTGCCACATATGGCGATGTTTCCATGCTTGCTTTCTAGCCACGCGTTTAAATCAAATTTTAAAATATCGGAATTGACAAAATCTACAGAGCCTTGGGAAGACTTAGCCATTTCGTTTTTCATGGTAAGAAGGAGCTCGTAAAAACGCGTGTCTTTTTCCACCGCTGTCACATGGAATCCGGCTTTCACCAGGTGCTTTGTGAGCACTCCTGCGCCAGGACCAATTTCTAGCACATGATCGATAGATTCTTCTTTTAAAAGTTCGGTCATTTTAAGGCAGGGCCACTCTTCTTTTAAAAAGACTTGTCCCAGTGATTTTTTTTGATAAACAAACGGCTTTCTCAAAGAGGACCTCCCATTCCATAGCGGGAGTATGCATCCCAATTTGCTTTTGCGGTAAATTTGTTCGGATCAGAATCTAGATATTCAAAATAACCCAATGAGGCAATCATAGCAGCATTATCTCCACAATACTTTAGCTCTGGAAAAAAAACAGGTAAGTCCACATCGAGTTGAACGAGTTCTTTAAATCTAGCATTTGCAGAAACTCCCCCTGCAACGATGACCGATCTAACTTCAGGATAGAGCTTTCGAGCTTGTTGTAGCTTTCTAATAATTTGACCCAGGGCCTCTTCTTGAAAGGAGGAAGCAATGTCCGATTTTGCTTGGTCATCAGCGTGGCCTTCAGTTTGCAGCTTGCGCCAAAGATTTAAAGCATGGGTTTTTAATCCTGAATAGGAAAATTGAACCTTTGATTTGTCATCTAATACCTTCGGCATCGGAAAGCGACTTCTGTCACCTTGTTTTGCAATCTTTTCTATCCAAGGTCCGCCCGGAAACGGGAGTCCGAGTATTTTTCCTACTTTATCAAAACATTCACCACAGGCATCGTCAATAGACTGTCCGACAAGCTCTGTCGATGTGCGCGAATTCATTTTATAGAGGTGGGTATGGCCGCCAGACACCACAAGAGCGAGCGAAGGAAACAAATCATTTTGAACGACGGATTTAGGAATGCTGAGCAGTGCTCCTTGCAAGTGAGCGTGAACATGATCTACGGGAATCAAGGGTTTAGACAGTCTCAGGGCAGCCCCGCGCGCAAAAGCCACACCAATTAAAACCGCCCCTATAAGCCCTGGCCCCCTAGTTACCGCTATGGCATCGATATGGGAGGGATTTAAATCTGATTCAGCCCACAGTTCCTGCCAAAGAAAAGGCAAAGCTTTTAAATGTTCTCTAGCAGCGACTTCAGGCACTACCCCACCAAATACAGCGTGTTTGGCTACTTGCGAGGCTATTTTAGAAGAGAGCACGGTTTCACCGTTCTCTACAAGGGCAAGAGCGGTTTCATCACAGCTAGACTCAACTCCCAGGATGATCATTAGCGATCCTCAGAATGTTTCTCTTTTTTTCCAAGCTGAGCTACGCGCTCTTTGGATTTAATACCCTGATCTGTTTTCGGAAAATCTTTAATCACTTCATTATAGTAGATCAGAGCCGTGTCATTGTCGCCCAAGTGCCTATAGCAATCGCCCATGCGCATTTTGGCTAATGGCAAGAATTTTTTCGAAGGCTTCATTTCTAGAAACTCATTATATTTAATCGCAGCTTCCTTAATGTCTCCATTTTTGAAAAGGCTTTCTGCGTAAATTGAAAAAAACTCATCCTTTTCTACTTTCTTATCAAATTTAGGCAGCCACTGGGGAGCCACTTCAATCACTTGTTTCCACTTGTTTTTATTGAACAGCACTCTTGCTTCCTTGATTGCCTTAGATCCTGACTCTTTCGGGTCGACAATCAACCTTGAATCTTGTTCTTTAACGGGCTTTCCTTCTGAAGTGTTGGACTCCGAACGGCTGCCTTGGGTGATTCCTTTAGATTTTTCGAGTAATTCGATGATCTCTTTTTGGGAAAGCTCGAGGGCGGTCATTCGAGATTCTAAGGAATTTACGCGTCCGAGAAGGGAATCTTTACCTGTATCGATTCCTGGCACATCGCCCTTTTCAAGAGCCCTGCGCAGAAGGTCGATATCACCAGCCATTTTACTTTGCTGTTGGGAGAGCCGATCTATGTTAGCCCCCGTAGATGCCATAGCTTTTACGCCGGTTCCTGAAGTTTTTTCCTGGGAGACGTTTTGTTCCAATTGGCTATATTGGGTATTCAACCGATCCATATCTGAGCGCATTTGACGTTGTTCATTTAAAGTAAGGCAGCCCGTAAAAAATCCAGATACAAGCAAAACGTACATCGGCTTCATGATCACCTCAAAATAATCCATAGATCATTAAACCACGTCACATCAAGCTTTCGCAAGGCTTAGCCCGTTTTCTTTTTAGGTCTTTCAATAGGCAGTTCTCGTCCGTCTAGCTCTCTTTTGGGGAGATCTACAACTTTTCCATTGATCTTTCTTTGTCTGAGCATAGCCACGCGCCTAAACATCTCATTGGCTTCTTTCTGGAATTCCCAATAATAACGTGGGCTTCTAATTACATTTGTTTGGGAAATGGTTTTCAGTATCATGTACTCCGACTCAATTAAAGAGCCGTTCATGATATCAAAGCGCATACGAACGGCCTCTTCTCTCGTTTTCGGGCGTTTTAATTCCGGGCGCGGGACATAATCCACCCAAGGTATAAGCTTTTTGTCTAGGGATACTTTTTCTTGGTTACCCGTGGAATCTGATGTATGCTCCGGAACCGAGGACAACTCTACTGAAGAGTCATCATTTTGACTAGGAATGGATTCAGCTTCTCCGGTTACGTTTAGACCGCTGTTGTTGTTTTCTACTTTAGAATTGGTGTCATCTTGACCGTCCATAGACTCCTCCTGTTGCTACCTATGTTTCATCGGAAGAAACAGCGGCCATAAAGAATCTAGTTTCGTAGGAATATTCTTCCTATCAAACTAACCAATAATTACCGAGGCTTATAAATGTCGATTGATTCCAAAGAAGACTCCCTAGTGGGTGAAGATACAGAAGTGGCCGCCGAGATTCAGCCCGAGGAAGAAACCCTGCTTGAAATTGATTTGATTGAAGCGATTCAAGACGATCGGGACGAGTCCAGCGTCACCAAGACAACCTACCTAAAGCCCGCTAATGAATTTTCAGATTTAGATCTTAAAGACGCCTTAAGAGAGGCCATTACAGAACTTGGTTGGACAAAACCCACCCCGGTTCAGGGACTTTGTCTTCCTCATACCCTGGCAGGACGAGATGTCGCTGGCTTTGCACAAACGGGCACTGGTAAAACTGGTGTTTTTTTGATCACAGTTGCCCAAGCCATTTTAAAACGTCGCGCGGCAAACTCTGACACACCAAATTCACCCTTGGCAGTGGTATTAGCTCCCACACGAGAACTCGCTGTTCAAATCCACGAAGAAGTAGAAAAACTCGCTGTTAAACTTGATTTAAAATCTTTGGCTGTTTTCGGCGGTATGGATTATGACAAACAAGCACAGGCCCTAAAAGCTGGCACTGATATCGTTGTGGCGACCCCAGGACGCCTGAAAGATTATATTCAAAAGAAAATAGTCTCCATTAAAGACACAACGATGTTTGTTTGCGATGAAGTGGATCGCATGTTCGACATGGGATTCATTGAGGATGTGGAGTTTTTTCTAGAGCGCTTGCCTGAAAACTGTCAAAAGCTTCTCTTTTCCGCGACTACAAATGACAAAGTAAAAGAACTTGCGTTTGAATACCTAAACAAGCCTGAGTACATTTCTGTAAACCCTGAAATCATCACCCCTGAATCCATTGAACAGCACCTGATCTTATGTGACACCCCAGAAAAATTGCGGGTGTTGATTGGTTTGCTAAGGGAGCATCAGCCCGGACGTTCCGTGATTTTTGTCAATACAAAACTCACAGCAGAGTGGCTTAAGCATAAACTCACTGGAAATGGACTTGAGGCAGAATCCATAACTGGAGATATCGCTCAGCCTAAGCGCATCAGCCTGATTAAGAAAATCAAAGCCGGTCAGGTAAAAATCCTAATAGGAACCGATGTCGCAAGCCGTGGACTTCATATTTCTGATGTGACCCATGTCTATAATTTTGATTTGCCTGCAGAGCCGGCAAATTACGTCCACCGCATTGGAAGGACGGCCCGCGCAGGCGCAAAAGGCCAAGCCTATAGTTTAGTTTGTGAAGAGTATGCTGAAAATTTGGACGCCATTAAAACTTTAGTTGGCATCTCTATCCCAGCCTGCACGTGGTTCCCTAAACAGTATTTAGATATCGTCGATATTTCTGGCAATCCCTTTCAAGATGGCAAAGTACGCGGCTTTAAAGTTACGGAACGAAAACCCTTTGGAAGAGGCCCTCGGGACGGAAAAGGCCCGAGAGGGGGTCGCGACTCACGTGATCGAAACGATCGCAGCCCGCGACCAGAAGGCCAGCGACCAGAAGGCCAGCGACCAGAAGGCCAGCGACCAGAAGGGCGAAGACCAGAGGGCAAGTTTTCAAAAGACAGAAATTTTGATTCTAAACCTGGCTCCAAAGGCAGGACTCCCCATAGAGACGCTCCCCATGGAAAAGACACAACTGCTGGGCGTCCGCATGATCCCACAAAATCTAAACATCGCGGACCTTCAACCCCCTCGACCCAACAACGAGACCATCGTTTTGAAAGCCGCCAGCGCCAGGAGTATTCAGAAGCTAAAGGACGTGGTGCAAGACCCTATCAAAAGACCCATCAGCCCAATCCAAGCGATTCCTTTCCAAAAGAGGCCTCAACTTTGTCTGGACAGTCCCTACAAAAGAAGAGTGTCTTGACGGTTCTTAAAACAGTATTTAAATCCTTGTTTGGCTCTAAATCATAGAGTGAGCATTTTGAGATAAGCAGAATCTCAGGCATTCGCCGACTGAACTCCGCCAGTGGAAATTATCCATGGCGGTTATAGGCTGGTTTTTAATAGGCAGAACTTGCAAATAGACTTTTTAGGTGTTTTAAAGAGTCCTTGGTGATTTTTCTTTTAGGCCAAAAGGCGACACTTGTAATTTTCTTCTAGTAATAGACAACTCGTGCGCTCCAGGGAACCCAGTCGGGTCTCAATATCTCTTAAATTTGAACCATGCATAGTAGTAAGTACGGACCCATGTCCGACATTTCTGAGCAGATGAAAAACTTCCATCTCTCTATATTTAATCTCACCCAATACAAATCTCTCTGCGCTGAGCCTTAAAGATAGCGAAAAAAGATCTATCATGGCGATGGCACCTCGGCCGTCGAAAAAGCCGCGGGACTCCTGCAGCAGTGTCCAGCGTGCAGGCAGGTCTCCCCACTCCATAAAGCTATCTAATATAACTATTCTCTCACCAGCCAAAAAATCATTCATGATTTTTTTTAAAAGGGTGGTCTTGCCCGCACCTGATACGCCGCAAATAATCAAATGGTCCTCCCGCTCAAAGATACAAGATAGAGTATTTCTAAGCTCCTGATAGCCTGCAAAGTCAGAGTCTTGGGGGTTTGCATTTTTTCTTAGAATCATCTCGGCGCTATTTGTAATAGGGGGGATCATAGCTACGAATCGGCATTTTAAAGCCGAAAGCTCGCCCGATGCAAAAGGCTGTAGGGGGTCAAGCCTTTCAGAATTTGAAATCACCAGTTCTTGAATAAGAATCTTAAGTTGCTCGTCAGGAAATAAGTTATTCACTGTCATGAAATTTTTTTTAAGACGGAGAAGTGTTCTGCTGGGCTTTAAGAAAAGCTCATCAAAATCATAGTCCTGATGTATCTGAAGAAAATAGTCCCAAAGTTTTTGCTTTGCCATAAGTGTTTCCTAATTTAAAGAGAATGGTTCAGAGCTTTTATAGGGACGACATTTTTAATGTAAATAGGCTAACTGAAGGCTATGAATGGATCGTGCACCCTCAGCTGCCAACCTTTTGCTAAGAGGAGAATCTCTCTCCGCAACCGCGGATACGTAGATTTCCTTGCCGTAACCTAGCGCAAATTTTATGGTGGTGCTGCTTCCAGAACGTTCATCTCCTTGAATCAAAATCACCACATCTGACAAAGCAGCAATAATTCGATTTCTTGCTATAAAATCACTGGGAGAGGGGACGTGGTCGATGAATTTTTCAGACACAATTAAGCCTCCCCCTTCTGCAAGCGAATCAAAGTAGCGCAAATGGGCTAAGGGGTAGGGCTTTAAGAGTCCTCCTGGCAAAACAACGGTTCCTAATGGGGAGTAAGGGGTCTGAATCACCTTAAGCTTAGAGGCGATGTCGCAGCCAAACGCTCCTCCGCAAAGAATCTCAAATCCTTCTTTGGCTAAGCCAAGACCAAGATCTGAAGCTTCCATTTTGGCCTCATTCGTGGCGCGCCGCGAGCCAATGATCGCGATCCTCGGACGAATGGCAAATACGCCTCTTGTAAACAGCATATGGGGTGGGTCGGGAATTTGTCTAAGATTCTCGGGCCAATTGGAGGACAAAGGTGTCAAAACCTCGTAGCCAAGGTCGCGGTGTAATTGTAGGTTTCGAGACACCTGATCCATGACGAATTTTGGGTCCATCTCTCTAGATAAGTGCATTTTTCTAGCCAGTGCAGATACAAATTCGCATGGAGCCTCGAAGCTTGATCCGAAATCAACAAGAGACTTAGGGACATATCGTCCTACTATTTGCGACACGCCGTGCAATAATTGAAAATGAATATCTTTCATAGAGCTCCTTTAAAGCGGAAGTCTCTACTTAGATATCTCCTGAAAGATTCTTTTTAAAGTGTCAAAATAAATCACCGAGAAGAGGCTCGATCCCCCAATGCGACAGCATCTCTTGACGATACAATGTAGGCTGTCGCAATATCGTCTTTTACATCAAGAATTTTTGCTGTTGCTGCGTGCTGCAGATTAACCAGGTCAGAATGCTCACCCGTGGATGCAAATCCAAACGTATTGCGATACAAATTAACTAATGCCCCAGGAGAAGACTTGATTCCTGCGATAAATACAAAGTTTCCCGTGGCACCAATTTGGCTCTCTTCATAATCAAATCCAACAACTTCGCCACTAGCGTCATTTCCCTTTACGAACTGATCTGAAATAGGAATTGAACGTCTATTGGCAATATAGGGAACGATGATGTCGCCTGGTTGAATTCCTCGATCTGCTTCTATGACTGTTGCTAAATAGTAGTCATCATCGTTCATTTTATTTTGCATCGCAATCTTTCCGGCGTACTCATATCTATGCCCCACCGTTCCACTTCCACTAAATGCCGAAACCTTACCGGAGTAGCGAATCACAGAGTAGATCGTACCTGGATTTAGCCCGTCTTCATTTTCAATAACGACTTGGGTTCCAACACCTGAATTGATATTAGCTTCAACCCCAGTAAATACCTTGCCTAGAGCAGACTGGGTGTCTTCAAAGATAAACGCAGGTATATTTACTTGCATTTCCGTAGGGATAAAGGGCGATCCAAAATAGTCGATATCGGAACTATCAGTTGTTACATCTAAAACATCAATGACGGAGTCGGGATCGATTTCAAATCCTTGCTCAACCTTCTTTTGGGGTAGAGGAGCAATCTGAAAAGGCGCATCCACCAAAGATGCCATGCTTAAGCCACCACTATTCGTGGGGAGCATGGAGTCTGCATTGCTAATTTGCAAATAAGGTGGGTTTGCTTCATCTCCAGAATAGAATTTTAAATTCATACCTGGCCAAATGTAGTGGGGATTTTTAATCTCGGAGTTGTAAGACCAAAGCTTGGGCCAATAACCCGGCTCGTCTAAGAGCTGATCGCAAACATCTGTAAGGGTATCTCCTGGCTCTACTTTATAAAAGTCAGGTGCCTCTCCTTCGCCAAATGCTTTTAGATTCCCTGGAAAAGGCGGTGCGCCGGTAAACTCATTGGTAACCAAGGGCTCAAGTGAATCCATGGAAGGGGCTGACATCGAAACAGCACTAGCCGCTTGGGATCCTACCTCGGGCACTTCGCTTACGGGAACTTGATTGGTAGCCGGACTTTGCACTGAAGCTTGGTCTACTATATTGCTTGGCTGCGAAGGATTGCTCTTTCGGCTCGAGGGTATGGAATTGGTTTCAGGCAAGTCACTGAGTTTAGGACTGCTTGAGGGCAACTCAGCTTCGTCGATCGCCATGGGATTTTCACCAAATCCTAAATTTTCTGCCTTATTTTCCGCTGGCTGCAAAGCATTGACTTCGGCACCATTTTCTAGAGAGCTTGAATTCGCGTTAATATTCTGATTGTCTAATGATTCTGAATCGCCTCGTGATGTAGAATTTGCGCTATTTGCTGGCTGAGATCCATGGGCTTTATTGTGTTTAGCATTTTGCTTGGAGACGGCATTTTCTTGATTTGACGCACCCTGTTGGTTCTGAGCCAAGACTTGATGGCTAAAGGCCCAAAAGGCAAGTAGTAGCATTCGGCCCATGCGATAGCATACTTTCATAATGTGTCCTTCAGATCAGCAAGTATTTTTCTGGCTTCCTGGGATGAAGGAGAGTCTTGATGATCCCGGATGATGTCTCGAAGTCCATCAATAGCAGACTCAAGCATCCCAAGCTTTAAGTCACCTTGTGCTATATAAAGTTTTGCTTGACCGACTTTAGAGGATGTAGGGCTGGCTCGAATCATATCTTGGAAATACTGACGGGAAGTTTGATACTCTTTTAGAGCATACCATGAGCGCCCCATCCAGAATAATGTTTCTCCTTGCTTGTCTTCCTCACCATAAGATTGATCGACTTTTTGAAAGAGGATAAAGGCTTTACCAAATTCGCCTTTACTAAAGACGGCAACAGCCTCTGAAAGCTCTTTTTTAAAGGTTCCTTTCTTGGCAGCACTTCCCTGAGAGCTTGTGCTTTGCTTTGAATTTTCACCTGGGGAAAGATCCGCAAGGAAACTATCGCCACCATAGTCCGCATCTAAGGCATGGGACGTGGCTTGACCTTTTTTCAACTCTTCAGGAATGATGCCAAGGGTTATGGCTTTCTCTAATACTCTTATTTTTTGGGTTTGCAAATTAAGAGTGTTTTCAAGTTCATTTACCCTTGCTAGAATCCGCGCCTGCTGAAGACTACGTTGTTCTTTAGTGGAATCCTCATTTCCTCCACCAAAGGTTCCCGCAAGGCTACCTAGAAGACCTTTTTCTGGGAGTGCCTCGCCCTGGGGAATCTTGGTGGTGTCACCTTGAGAAGGTCTTTCCACCTTTTCTGGCAGGTTGCTAACAGCGGAATCTGATTTGGTACCATCGTCGGTCTTTTTTTCGTCATCAGAAAAGAATGGAATGTGGGAGCAACCGGCAAACAGAAAAATTATCCCCATTTTTTTCATACAATACTCCTAGATAGCATCTGCTTGTGAAACTTGCATGATATAGACCCGAAGGGCATTTTCTAATTCAGAGGAAACGGATGTAAACTGAAAACCCAATTTGATGGAAAGGGTTTTCACAAATTTATCGCCACCATCGCTTTCATGGGCGGTAATTTTCTTAATCCATCTTACTTCTATAGGGCAGAGAATGGGCTTTTGAAGAGGAAGGGTTAATATGGCACTTTCATCAATAGTGCCTCTAGTGGCATAGGGGAGAACGGACGGAAAGAAGGTGCTTACAGAAATTCCGCCCAGAGAAACATCTTCAACCTTTAAGGCACCTGCCAAGCCCT
>CAXNGG010000011.1:0-15893 GCA_964201885.1 Oligoflexales bacterium | reverse complement strand
AAGTGGTCTATAGAGGATAGGCCTTCAACCTATTTAAAGGCCTCTGCTGTTTAGGCCGGTTTGGTGCCGGCAGATCCATTTGGATGCGGATCTGATGATTTGACGGGCAATGACGGGCAATAAAGGCGTTGATTTTGATTTCTTGCCCCCAAAACTTAGCATTTTATAACTTATAGGTGTTGAAATCTTCTTTCTCACTTGACTTGCACCCCCAATAATCTTAAAAAGTTGACTCGCTACGCAAGTGGCAAGTAGGGGCGTCGTCAAGTGGCTCAAGACACTGGATTTTGATTCCAGCATTCGTAGGTTCGAATCCTTCCGCCCCTACCACTTTCCATATAGCATCGGAATGTAATGTGTAAATGTGATATCAAAGACCAAAAGTTTCATAACTTTAGGTCTTTTGTTCTTTTTTTAAGCATGAGTTCGGACAGTTCGATTGGAAAGGATGACATATGAACAAAGACGGTGAATTGATTGTTTTTACCGGGACTTCAAATCCGGAATTAGCTAGAGCCATTTGTCGCTACTTAGATGTTTCTCTAGGAAAGGCGATTGTTTCGCAATTTGCAGACGGGGAAACTCGAGTAGAATTGCAGCAGAATGTGCGCGGTTCTGACGTTTATATCATTCAGTCAACATGTGCCCCGGCCAATCATAATATCATGGAAGCATTGATTATGATTGATGCTTGCCGCAGATCATCGGCCCGCACTATTACACTTGTTTGCCCCTACTTCGGGTATGCCCGGCAAGAACGCAAAAGCTCCCCTAGAACGCCTATTTCAGCAAAAGTAGTCTCAGATCTTTATGAGGCAGTGGGGGTAAGCCGGCTATTAACCCTTGAGCTTCACACCGCGGCAATCCAGGGTTTCTTTTCGATACCGGTCGATCATCTTTTCGCAAAGCCGGTTTATAGCGAATATTTCCAAAAATTTGAAAACGAAGACATGATTGTCGTTTCCCCAGACGCTGGCGGTGTGGAGCGGGCAAGAGCCTTTGCTAAATTGCTAAACTGCGGCCTGGCGATCATTGACAAGCGACGCGACCGCCCCAATGAAAGTGATGTGATGCATATTATCGGAGATGTTACAGGCAAGCACTGCTTGATCATTGATGATATTGTTGACACAGCCGGGTCCCTCACCAAAGCCGCGGCCTCTTTAAAGGCAAATGGTGCCGTTTCTGTTTCTGCTGCCATTACCCACGCCGTCCTGTCGGGGCCCGCGGTAGGTCGCATAGAGGAATCTTGCATTGAAGAGCTGATTGTCACGGACTCCATACCTCTTAGCCCAATAGCGGCTAAGTGCTCAAAAATAGTACAAATTTCTGTGGCTGAACTTTTGGCAAAAGCAATACGCAGAATCCACAATCAGGATTCAGTAAGTTCACTCTTTATCTAGTCCCGTATCCCGTCGTGATATAAATATGACTTGGGTTAGCAATAATTTGTTGCAGACTGGCAAGGGAGACGTTATAACGCCCCTTCCTATTGAGATGTAGAGATTTTTACAGCACTTGGGAAAGCGCGCCAGGGCAGGCGTGAATCATCGCAATTTGTTCAAGAATAATCGTTTTTTGGGGTTAAAAAATGTCAGATTTAGTAAGCATTGAAGCTCAGATTCGTGAAGGCCGAGGCAAGAGTTATACCAGGAAGTTACGAGCAAGTGGAAAAATTCCTGCGAATATCATAGGAAAAGGCCAATCAACTGCTGTTGAATTGGACCCGAAGCTTCTTTCCAAAGCTTGGAAGAGCACCAAGCAGTTTAACCTTGTATTGAATGGAGCAACTCGTGTTGTTTCGATTCAAGAACTTCAAATTGACCCTGTGCGCCGCTTAGCGTTGCACGTGGACTTGATGTACGTGTGAAGCTCATAGTTGGACTGGGAAATCCAGGACAAAAGTATGAGAGCACAAGGCACAACGTCGGATTTATGCTCCTAGATGAGATCATCCAACGTTGTGGAGGCAAATGGGAAGGGGTTTCATTTCAGGCTGAAGTTTCAAAACTTGAGCTTTTTGGTGAGAAATCACTTCTTATAAAACCTCAGACTTATATGAATTTAAGCGGAAGATCAGTGAGAGAAGCCGCCAAATTCTATAAGGTAGAGCCACAAGACATTGTGGTGATACAAGATGATCTCGATATGCCACCCATGAAAGTGAAACTCCGAACAGGAGGGGGTCATGGGGGAAATAACGGGATCAGAAGCATCATTGAGGAGACGTCGGGAGATGGGTTTCATCGCGTCAAGATCGGCATAGGTAGGCCGACAGAGCGTGGTGACGAATCTTCTTGGGTACTCTCAAGGTTTAGTACTTCTGATGTTGAACTTATTAAATCAGAAGTGTATGACTCTGTAGTTTTGCGACTAAAGGAAATCTATAGTCGAAGCTAGAATTAGAAGCTTAAAGTCATTGAGATCTCATTTTTTTTGAGACGAAAGCCTTAAGCCTCCTTTGCTCCAATAATGGAGCTCTCAAGCCACGAAGGAGAATAAATTGGTTAGAGAATATGAATTTACTGTGATTGCAAATGCACAACTTCCAGAAGCAGAAGTAGCGACGCTCATTGAAAAGTATGAAGCCATCATGCTTTCAGAAGGTGGAGAAGTGCTTCGAAAAAATGTTTGGGGTTCCAAAAAATTGGCTTTTCCTATTAAGAGCCAGTTCCGTGGTTTCTATGTAAGCTATGACCTTGTGGCTAAGCCTGAGCATATGAAAGAAGCAGAGCGACTTATGAGAATTGATGATAACATTCTCCGATATCTTTCTGTTCTATTGGACAAAGAAGTTGATGTTGCTGCCCGCAAGGAAGAACTGATTGTTCTTGAAGCAGAAGCAGCAAAACGAATTGCGCAAGCGGCAGCAAACAATAACTAAATCGAATTCTAGAAGGTAGACACATGCGTGTAATTCTTACTTCCGACGTAAAACAGCTAGGCGCTATCGGTGATGTACTTAATGTCAAAGATGGCTACGCGAGAAATTTTTTAATCCCAAGGTCATTAGCTGTGGTTGCCAATGAAAGCAACAAAGCAGAATTTGATCATAGAAAAAAAGTATTAGAAGCAAAAAAAGCTAAGATACTTGTTGAAATGAAAAAGCTTGCTTCTCTTCTAGAGAAAGCGTCTCTAACCATTGCTAAGCAAGTAGGCGAAGACGAGAGAATTTTCGGAACCGTAACAACTGCGGAAATCGAAGAAGCTCTAGACAAAGCCGGACATAAAGTTTCCAGAAAAGACATCAAGCTTGAAGACATCAAAAAAGTTGGTGTCTATGAGGCCCATATCAATCTTCATCACTCAGTTACTGCAAAAGTAAAAGTGTGGGTTGTTGCCCAACAGTAATTTCATGTGGGAGTCATTCCGCGTGTTTGAAAAGAGTAGAAATTCTACTCTTTTTTTATCGTTGGAAGCATAGCTTGAAAGATCTGATGTCGAACATGAAAAATTATCAATTTACTACGGCCTAGCTTAAGGACTTATAAAAACAAAACACCTTCTAGATAGATTCGAAAAGCCCATGGTCTTTCGTGGCTCAGAGATAGTTCAGACCTTCAAAAAAGACATTTGAATAGGAAAAAAGCTAGCAAGAGATTGGCTAACGCGCCGAATTCTAAATACAAATGACTTTAATCTTCGAAAAAATCAATATGACCCGGCACAAATAGCACCTCATCCAGGGTCTTAATCTGACGAAAAAAAAACGTATTATTTCGAATTTAGGGGGAGATGTCAATTATGGGGATCAATATTAAAGTCATTCGCACTTCGTTTGACCTTGTAAAGCCGATCGCCCCTATATTGGCGGATCGGTTCTATGAAATACTGTTTGAAGACTATCCAGAAGCGCGGGTGTTTTTCTCCAAGGTAGATATGCCCAAGCAAAAAAGCGCCTTAGTAACCTCTTTGGTTACTGCTATTAACAACTTAGACAACCCCGATCACCTCACTCGTTTTCTATTGAATTTAGGTGAGAGCCACGGTCGTTATGGCGTTGAAGACAAGCACTATCAGTGGGTGGGCCAGTCTTTAATGAAGGCCCTAAAACAAAGCCTTTCAGATGCCTGGACTCAAGACATAGAGTATCAATGGGAAGAAGTCTACGCCATCATGGCTGAAGCCATGAAAGCTGGTGCTAAGCGATCAAAATCAAATGTTCATCCTATCCATCGCGAGGTCCTATCGGGCGCTTCACCTCGGTCAGAAGTCAAAAATGAAACCCCTATAGAACTTCCATTAGAATCCCAGTGGGCTCTTACTGGCACTGCAAAATTACACATTCGTAGTCTCGTTGAAGAGGTATTTGATGGTCTCATCAAAAAAGAAGTTAGTTTTTGCATAGAAGAATATATGCAAAACGTAGAAAAAATGACGGTTGCCGATCTGATAAAAAAAGCCATGTAAAAAGGACCTTCGAATCGCCGAGTTAAACGAGATTACTAGCAAATGGAAACCGTCCTAGTGCGCTAAAACCCAACGCCGCTCTTTCTTGCGCGCCTGATTTGAAATATTGAAGTCAACATTGTATTCAGGCTGCCGCAACCATTACCAAATGATAACAATCCGCTCTCGATTTTAAGCCCCCTAAATGATTATATTTTTTTAGGTTTCCTGGGCCCAAGGGGTTTTTGCCCTATAAGCGAATTCCAAAAACTATAGTAAAATACTAACAAAAGATAATCAGAATAGAATTTACTCCCTAAAAGAAAGAGTCGCCTTGGCAAACTTCGATCTAAAAATTCTATGCGTTGATGATGAGCGGTTCATCTTAGAACTTTACGAAAGTGCAATTAAAGAAGCTGGATTCACAGCGATTCTTTGCACCGATCCAACAGAAGCTCTAACGATATACAAAAAAGAACACGCAGATATGCTTTTAGTGATTAGTGACTATCACATGCCTCAAATGACTGGATTTGAATTCAGAAAGACCCTCTTGAGTGAAGGGCACTCCATACCATTCGTAATAGTTTCTTCTTACGTCACTAAAGAAATGGCCTTAACAGCTCTAGCCCTAAAAATTGAGTCGTTTTTTGACAAACCTATTTCTGAAGATGAACTGATTAAGCTCATTGATAAGCACAGCAAATCAAGACTTGAGTCCATCAGAGAAAGTCAAGCACTAGAGGCCGTCTTCCTAGAAGAAGCGTCAAATATTTTAGACGAAATGGATTCTGTGCTTCTAGCACTAGACCATGATCGAACGAGCCAAGAAAAACTCAATCTTATCTTTAGGGCCGCACATACCATAAAGGGCTCGAGTGGCGTTCTTCCAAGTGACGTAGTGACCCGCTATGTACATAAATACGAAGACATTATCTCAGGCGTTAAAAAAGGGCAGTTGGAGTTTTCTGATCAAGTCTATGAGGTCCTTTTAAAAGGCTACGACCGCATTAAAGAACTTATAGCCGCTGCTGCTAATAAAAAATTGAAGGAATTTCAGTTAGAGGCGCTACTACCAGAATTAGACCTTGCCTCTAAGGCGAAGTCGTCTGAAAGCGACGCAAAAAAAGTCGAGATTAAATCCCAGCAAACTCCGGCTAACGCATCTTTGCAGAAAGCAAAAGATACGATTTCTGTTCCGATCAATATGCTTGAGCAGCTCTCTGGATGTTCCGGAGAAATCACTGTCATCAGAAACATGGTCAATAAATTAGTCAAAGGACTAGAACACCAATATATCGGCAATAGAGACATTCAAAATTTAGGCGAACTTCTCGAAGAAATGCATAAAATCAACGGGACTATCCAAACCTATATAACAGATTTACGAAAAGTCCCCCTTTCTGGGGTGCTCAAGCCTATACCTAGGATCATTCGGGATCTTGCCAAAGACTTGGGGAAATCTATTGACCTAACCATTGAGGGCGAGAAATTGAGAGTGGATAATGCCCTAGCGACCGTCTGTAGCAACAGTCTGGTGCACTTGGTGCGCAACAGCGCTGATCACGGTATTGAAGATCAAGCCACGAGAAAAAGTTTGGGTAAGCCAGATTCCGGCTATATTCAGATACAATGCAAGGAAGTCGGAGACGAAGTACAAATCTCGATTAAGGATGATGGTAAGGGCATTGATCCCAAAATGATTCGAAACAAAGCATTGGAAAAGGGCCTTTTTACCTCGCTACAGCTTAGCGAAATGAATGAGCAGCAGACCCTTGGTATCATATTTGCATCTGGGTTCAGTACCGCCGCTAAGGTCACCGACGTTTCAGGTCGAGGGGTCGGCATGGATATGGTTCGGTCCTCAGTCGAAGCCGTGGGGGGTCAGATACTCATAGATTCCCGACCTGGAAGCGGTTCGACATTTCTCCTTAAACTTCCCATACCTAAATCAGTACTAATCATCACGGCGCTTTTAGTGCAGGCAGGACGCCACTCCTTTGCGGTACACCAGGATGCCATTGAACGTGTCATGAGAATTGAACCAGAAAAATATTCTTCTTTAGTTCAGATGGCTTCCTTAGGTAGGACGCTTCGATGCGGCGAAGACGTGTTGCCTTTTCTCTCCATTTCGGAAATTCTAAAAATCCCTCAAACAGATGCGTTCGACTTAGATAGGGGAGCGTCAAAGACAGTTTCCGTGTTGGTTCTCAGATCCGATAACCTCAGATATGCACTTCAAGTAGATGAAATCGGCGATGCCGAGGAAATTGTAGTCAATAGAATTCAGAGCTATTTTAACCCCAAATCTGCATTTGCAGGTGCCACATTTATGGGTGATGGATCCGTTGGTCTGATTCTTGACATCAAGGGTATTGCAGATCTTAGTGGCATCAAGAGTGAAGAGAAAAAAAGGGTAAGTAGCGCTCCGAGAGATCTACTGACCACAAAACTATCGACAGCCGAAGATTCCACTAAAAGCTTCTTGCTTTTCAAACTAGCTTCAAAAGCATTGTTCGGCGTACCGCTCGAGCAAGTCTTTAGGCTTGAAGAATTTGATTCCTCAAAAATTCAACGTAGTGGAGCCGAAAGAGTTATTGTCTACCGCGATGGGGTCATGCCCATCTATTCCATTGAGAAGATTCTCAATTTACGTCCGGCCGCTGCTAAAAGTGTGGCTGCTCTCGCACCTGAGGCAAAAACTAAAATTTCGGCAATAGTGGCAAAGTCTGGCGAGGGCTACTTTGGACTTCAAGTTGAGACACTGATTGATATTGCGAGTTCTAATGAGGCCATCTCAGATTCCGTTCGTGATCGAAAGGGAATTGTAGGAAATGCTTTTATTCGAGAACAAAATGTTACGATTCTAGATCTGTCGGTCGTTCTAGGTTTACCGTTGAGTGCTTAACTACCTGAGTGAAGTGGCAATCTTTAACAGAAAGTATTAAACCATGGCTAATGGGAACAAAGATTCAAAGGAAGAAGCTGCCCTGATAGAGTATCTGGATGAGTGCGTCGAAATGCTCGAACGTTTTACAAAAAATCTTTCGCTCATGGAATCCGGAAAAGTCAGCCCCGAGATGCTCGCAAGCATCTATCGTGAAATGCATACTATAAAGGGAAACTCTCAGTTCTTTGGATTTTCACAAGTAGGGGTTCTGGCCCATGCCATGGAAAGCAGTCTAGACCCAGTTCGCAAAGGGACTGCGCCTGTAACGCAGATTCTAGTCGATGGGCTCTATCAAGGTGCAGACGTCATCTCCACACTCCTGGCCGGGATAAGAAGCAACCACAAAGAGCCAGACCTTCATGTTTTAGTAGGTGAACTTGTCCCAAGGCTTGTAGATCTGTCCTCTAACGTAGATCAAGATCTAAATTCGCCGGAGCATCAAGGACAAAAAGTAGAGCCGTCAGGGGCAGAAGCTCGGTCAACTACTGACCTTAAAGAAGAAGTCAGTCTTCCGGCCGCCAATGGGAATTGCATGGCCCTCGAGGTCTCTTTGCCAGCCAACAAGAAAGAAATAGAACTTGGGGAGATCGAAGGATTTGTGCTTTTTGATGATCTTCCTGATCCAGTAAAGCTTCCAGAAACGCCGCAGTTGGCTTCATCGGGCGCGTTGGAGTCTGAAAGCATCTCCAAACTTGAAGATGTATCACAATCGAACTTGGAATTGACTTCAAAATTTGGCGACCAGTCGCCCAAATTAATCGGAGACGAAGTTCAATCAGAAACCATTAGAGTTCAGGTGGCTTTGTTAGACAATCTCATGAATCTTGTTGGTGAGCTGGTGCTTATAAGAAATCAATTGCTCCAGCACACCAAAGTCAATGACAGCGACTCTGAATTTGACAAGATGAGTCAGCGACTAAATATACTTACTGCCGAACTTCAAAATGAAGTCATGAAAACTAGGATGCAACCGGTAGGAAATGTCCTGAATAAATTTACACGTGTGGTTCGGGAAATGGGACGTGAGCTTGGCAAGAAAATAGAGCTTAATATTTATGGCTCTGAAACAGAATTAGACAAAACCATTATCGAAGCCGTTAAAGATCCCCTGACTCACATCATTAGAAATGCAGTTGACCACGGAATTGAACTGCCAGCGGACCGAAAAGCTCTAGGAAAGCACGATACCGGCCGCCTAAACATTAAAGCCCATCACGAAAGTGGCCAAGTTATCATAGAGATGAGCGATGACGGCAGAGGTCTTGATCCCAAGGCTATCGGTTCCAGTGCCGTCCATAAGGGACTAATCACCGCAGATGCCCTAGCCAAAATGACCGATCGCGAAATCCAGTTTCTCATTTTCGCGCCCGGGTTTTCAACTGCGGCAGCAGTGTCTAGTCTCTCAGGGCGCGGCGTTGGCATGGATGTGGTAAAGACTAATGTCGAACGCATTGGCGGGATGGTGGACCTGGCGAGCAGGCCAGGCACAGGGACAACTATTAAGCTAAAGATTCCTCTTACATTGGCGATCGTTCCTGCGCTCATAGTAAAAGCTTTGAATCAACGCTTTGCCATCCCGCAAAGCAAGCTGGTAGAACTTGTGAGAATCGATAGATCCGACTCTAAAAGTGAGAAAATAGAAGTTTTACAAGGGAGCCCGGTTTTGAGACTTCGCGGAAAAATTTTGCCGCTTCTTAATCTCTCAGAAGTATTGACTCGTAAAATTCAAGAAAGTCAAGAAGGTCAAGAAGGTCACGACCGTCAGCAAAATAAGGAAATGAAGATAAATCCCTTTGCGGTAGATTTCGTAAATATTGTGATCCTCAATGCGGATTCGTTTCAATTTGGGCTGGTTGTCGATGCCGTAGAAGATACGGCTGACATAGTTGTCAAGTCTTTGTCTTCATTCCTAAAAGAGATCACCCATTTTTCTGGGGCCACGATTATGGGAGACGGTTCCGTGGCTCTCACTCTCGACGTCATGGGTATTTCTACTGCTGTTCGCTTGTCCGCCGAGACCGAAGCCGCAGCAGGAATCGGAGCCCTAGGAGGATTTCAAGAGTACCGTGGTCGACATCAAATGGACTTTTCTGAATTTCTAATGATCGATGTAGGCGCCCCAGGGAGTTACGTGATTCCTTTGACCGTGGTAAGTCGCTTGGAAGAGTTTGACGTAGAGGAGTTTGAACTATCTGGAGAACAGAAAGTCGTTAGATATCGAAATTCCTTACTTCCGATATTTTCGCTTCCTGAATTTTTACATCTTCCTTTCTCTGCAAAGCCAGCAATCAAAGACAAGACTCCAGTGGTGGTCATCAGAAGGGGGGACAGTCTTTTTGGTGTCGAGGTCCTGCAAATACAAGATGTGGCTGCTTTGCCATCTGCCATCGATCAAACAGTTCGAGATCGTCCTGGCATATTAGGGACTATGGTGGCGGACGACCAAGTATTAGTAGTTGTGGATATTTTTGGGATGATTGACGCGGTTAAGGCAAAACTTGCAGTTGAAGCAGGTGTCGAAGCGAAGGAGACTGATATAGGAATTGGGGCTTCTAGCAAAGATATTCTTAACAAGCGACGAAAATTGCGGGTCCTCATTGTAGAAGACAGTTCTTTCTTTAGAAATTACATGCGCCAAATTCTAGAGGAAGCCGGCTACCTTACGGAAATTGCATGCGATGGTATTGAGGGTTGGAGCGCCCTTGAAAACGCTGAACCTAAATATTTTAATCTGGTTTTATCCGACATAGAGATGCCCGGAATGACCGGATTAGAGCTGGCTCGCAAGATTTCAGATGACCGAAAATACAGTCATTTACCCCTTGTTGCGATCACAGCAAGATTCAGTGGGTCTGATTTTGAGCGAGGACGCGCCGCAGGATTTACGCGGTACCTTGAAAAGCTAAATGCAGAAAAACTCATAACGGAAGTTGATGAGCTGATTTGTCAGGTAAGTTCTATGTCAGAGTCAAGAAAGGAGTTGAAACTTGCAAGCAGCAACTGAATCGCGCAGTGATGGAAGTAAGGATGGAGCCAAGGGAGGTGGTAAGGCCCTGGCAGAGTCGAGCCAGTTTTCGACTTTTTATGTGGCAGGAAGACTTTACGGTATTGATGTGACAAGAGTGCAAGAAGTAGTCCGTCCGATGCATATAACTCCTATTCCCCTAGCACCTGAGTACGTCGTGGGGCTCATCAATCTAAGGGGTCAAGTGACAACGGCGATAGGTCTTAGGGAGTTGTTTGGTCTAAAGGAGTCACCTCCTGATACTTTTATGAATGTGGTTTGTCGTATCGATGGTTCGCTCATTTCTCTGCAAGCAGACGAAATAGGCGATGTCGTTGAGGTCATGGAAAAGGACTTTGAGTTAACCCCTCAGACCGTTCCAGCTGAAGTTCGTCAATTTATGTCAGGTATCTATAAAGTATCTGATTCTTTATTGAGCATCATAGATATAGATCGTATAGGTAAATTTTTGAATCATAAACTTTAAAATTTTTTGGAGAGAAACGAACATGAGTAGCTCAGCAAGTGACCTAACCAACAGTGACAACATCATCAGAGACAAAATAGTATCTTTGACGTCTCAAAACGATAGTCAAGATAGTTCAGAAATAGTAGCCGCCATAAACCGAGTTCAGGCAGTTATTTCGTTTAAGCTCGATGGAACGATTCTAGATGCAAATGAAAATTTCCTAAGTACTCTCGGATATACTCTAGCTGAGATTAAAGGCAAGCATCATCGCATGTTCTGTGATCAAGCCTATGTCATCTCTGATGCTTACAGACTTTTTTGGGAAAAGCTAGGCAGAGGTGAATTCGACAACGGAGAGTACAGAAGAATTGGTAAGGGCGGTAAAGAGGTGTGGATTAACGCCTCATACAATCCTATTTTTGATGCCTCAGGAAGAGTTTCCAAGGTGATTAAGTTGGCCGTCGATATAAGTGCGCAAAAGCTTCATGACTGTGAGCTTGTAGCATTGAGAAAATCTCAAGCTGTTATCGAATTTAATCTAGATGGTACTGTGATTGCAGCCAATGATAATTTCCAAAAAGCACTGAGCTATTCTCTCGAAGAAATCAAAGGCAAACATCATTCTATGTTTTGTGATCCCGTCTATGCGGCATCACCAGAGTACCGCAACTTTTGGGCGGATTTAGCCCGGGGAGAATTTCAGGCGGGACTTTATAAGAGAATCACCAGACAGGGCAAAGAGATTTATATCCAGGCGTCCTATAACCCTATATTTGACCTTAATAACAAGCCTTACAAAGTTGTCAAATATGCTACCGATGTCACTAAGCAGACCTTAGAGAAATTGGCACAAGATGCAACGGTAGGCCGTATTCAGTCCATGATGGATAATATTCCTATCAATGTCATGATGGCCGATAAAGAAGGAACTATTCTGTATTTAAATCCCAAAAGCATTCAGACTCTAAAGACGATTGAAAAAGATCTACCGATTCCCGTAGAAAAGATTTTAAATCACAGCTTTGATGTATTTCACAAAAATCCTGCCCATCAAAAAAAGTTAGTTGCCGATGATCGCAATTTACCTCATGAAGCGAAGATAAAGTTAGGAAACAACACCTTAGCCCTTCTGGCTACGCCTGTTTATGATAACAATCGTAAATATTTAGGACCGATGGTAACCTGGGAAATCATCACAGATCGCGTTATTTTGGTGCAAAGTGTTACTGAAGCCTCTCGTCAGCTTGCGGCAGCATCCGCAGAATTGAATGCGACGGCAACCCAGCTTAGTGGCAATGCAGAACGTTCCACATCTGTGGCGAATTCAACGGCATCGGCATCTGAAGAAGTGTCTCAGGGAGTGCGAACCGTAGCTACAAATACTGAAGAAATGTCAGCATCCATTAAAGAAATCGCACGTAATGCTGCTGAGGCTTCTACTACCAGTGCGACAACATTGAAGCAAGCTCAAGCCACAAACTTGACGATTACGGCTTTGGGGCAAAGTAGCCTAGAAATTGGAAATGTGATTAAAGTGATTAGTTCTATCGCGCAGCAAACAAATCTTCTGGCTCTGAATGCAACCATTGAAGCAGCTCGTGCTGGTGATGCTGGACGTGGTTTTGCAGTGGTTGCAAACGAAGTGAAAGAGTTAGCTAAGCAAACAGCCAAGGCGACTGAAGATATTACTTCTAAGATCACCGGCATTCAAAAAGAGAGTACGGGCGCCGTAGAAGCTGTTGCTGCCATTGGGTTTACTATTGAAAAACTTAATGGTATTGCAGGGGCAATCGCAGCATCTGTCGAAGAACAAGCAGCGACGACAAATGAGGTTTCACGCGTTGTACAAGAGTCAGCAAAAGGTGTTCTTAACATTACCGACAACGTGAAAATAGTATCTCAATCTGCGTCGGAAACTCTTGTCGGAGCAAACCAGGTTCTTACTGCGGCAAAATCACTGAGCGAACTTGCCACTCGTCTCGATGAGCTTGTGAAGAAAATACAGATCTAACTGCTTTTGGGGCTCCGGTTGGCGGAGCCCCAGCTTAACTTCAGCTTGGACTACTTAAATGCGAGTTATGGTTGTAGATGACTCAGTCGTATTTCGCTCCCAGCTTAAGAGTTGTCTTGATGGAGAGCAGGGAATCACGGTCGTTGCTACGGCAGCAAACGGGAAAATTGCCCTGGATCGACTCGAAAGAGAGCCTTGCGATCTGATCATTTTAGATCTCGAAATGCCAGAAATGAACGGACTTCAATTTCTTGAGGAGTTTCGCCGTCGAAAGATGCCCCAGAAGGTCATTATCTTTGCGGCTCCGACAAAAGAAGGGGCAGGCCAAGTTATGGCGTCTCTTAATGCTGGGGCCAGCGACTTTATTGCGAAGCCCACCTCGGCTGTCTCGCTACAAGACGCTTTGGCAGGGATTAAAAGAGATCTGCTACCAAAAATCCAGCAATTTAAAAAGCGTCATCATATCGCCGCAGAAAATTCCAGTGGAAGGCTATCAACATTGGCGGGTCATGCTCCAGGTGATAAGAATTCCGATCTGCCGCCCCCCTATAAATCGATTTTACTAGAGACATTTAAGCCGCAAGTAGTTGTGATTGGCTCATCTACCGGTGGTCCCATGGCCTTAGAAAAGCTTTTTTCTGCACTTAACGGCAATGTGCCTTTGGTGCCGATTCTTATAGCGCAACATATGCCACCTTACTTTACAGAGGCTCTGGCCAAGCGGATTGAGGCAGTATCTGGCATTCCCAGTGCTGAAGGGAAACCTGGCGAGCCGATTTTGCCAGGACGAGTCTATATGGCACCTGGAGACTATCACATGACTATTCAGCGTCTGCCTCAGGGTTCCAAACCGGTCATCAAGATTGATCAAAGTGCCAAGCGGAATAGCGTTAGACCTGCGGTTGATTTTCTTTTTGAATCAGCCGCAAGAGAATATGCCGGCTCTTGTGCAGGATTTATTTTAACGGGAATGGGTGAAGATGGAAAAGATGGCTCCGTAGCTATAAAACGGTCTAATGGGGCAATTATGATTCAGGATAAAGAAACCTCGGTCGTTTGGGGAATGCCTGGATCCGTCCATGGAGTTGGCGCCTTTGATAGAGAGGGAAATATTGAAGAGTGCTCCAAAATATTGCTGGGCATGGTGAGTTAATTATCAGCTACACCAAAAAAATAGGTTCGCTCACGATAGAGCGAGTTGGACTTCTAATTGACAAAGCCTTTTAGCTAAAAGAATAGGGGCTAGAGGCCGTTATTAATCACTCGGCCACTGGTTCGTCTCTAGTCGAATGGATCATAGAAAGCAGCTCCCGGCGCTCCAGTTAGGGCAAGACAACTTAGAAAAATACCTCTTCTTGTGGCGTTATGGCTGAAGTCTTTAGTTCGATGGTATGGGCACTTATGAATTCAAAAATGATGAGCGATATGCTTCGAGTGCAGAAATGGCTTGATTACCTGGATATATGATGCGGGCCATAGAAGGATTTTGCATGCGCCATGAAATCGGTAAAGGGCCTCTAAAGTTCCTGCTGTTTCAAAATTGATCAGACTTCTATAGGAAGGTCTTGATTTAGTTTCTAGCTAATTTAGAGAATGGCCGCTTGAGTCATGGTGGCACCGCAAAGTCTACGAGATCTATCGCTAAGTCTGAAGGACTTAGAGGATTTTTTAAGATGAAGCCCGCCTCTAGATCAAGCGATAAATCCGGTCGAGCGTTTGAATCGTCGCCATTTCAGATGTTCGACTAAATTTGTAAATTCGTGATAAAATAGAGCATGGATTTAAGCTAGTGGTCCAAGGATAGTCGTAAAAGGTTCAAAAAATTTAATTGACGGCCCAAGGTGTAAAGTTTCAGAGTATGTTTCGGGAATCAATAAATCGAAGTGAGTTACGGAATTGCTGGCTTTTTAAACTAAAAGAAAGCCAGATCTATTAAATGAAACTATAGGCTTTAAATTGAGTCTTTTTCAAAATAGGAAGAGAAGATGTCTAAAATTGAGTCTGAAACTGTCAACTACTTTGCGCAACTCATTGAAAAAGAGATCGGAATTCAGTATAACGCTGTAAATAGCCACCTCCTTGAGAACCGGCTCCATGATCTAGCTAAATCGCTCGGATTTGATAATTTTGAGGCTTTTTGGGCTGAACTAAAAACTCGAACTCTTCGTGCTAGCGAAAAAGAAGCGATACTTGATATTGCCACAAACAACGAGACTTCATTTTTTCGAGATGCCGAGATATTCGATTTCTTTCGAAATGATTTTCTTCCAAAGCAGACATCAACCCCGTTAAGAGTTTGGTGTGCCGCTACCAGCACAGGGCAAGAGCCTTACTCTTTAGCGATGGTTTTGGCCCAGCTTAAGGATTCCGGACATCCACGCTCTTATGAAATTCTAGCGACCGATTTCAGCGAAAGAGTTTTGAAGCAGGCGCAATCAGGTGTTTATTCGCAGCTTGAAGTGCAAAGAGGGCTTTCTCCAGCTATGCTAGCAAGGTTTTTTGACCCACTGGCTGACGAAAAATCGACGATGGCAAAGTTTAAGTTTAAGATTAAGACGGAGCTTTCTAGCTCGATTACCTTTAAACGTCTAAATCTATTGGATCCGTGGAGCCATCGGGATCGCTTCGATATTATTTTCTGTCGTAATGTTTTGATTTATCAAGATATAGAAAACAAACGTAAAGTCATTACGCGGCTCGCCAATTCACTGGCTGCGGGAGGGTATCTGGTTTTAGGAGGCGCGGAAAGCCTCCTGGGGCTTTCAAGTGATTTCGAAATGCAGATTTTTGGTAAGGCGTGTGTCTATAAGCTAAAACCAAACCTAAAAGCGTCCGCTTAGAAATGTTTTTCTTGGATTTTTAGATGCATTACTTTTAGAGTTGTAGGTATGTTTTGAAGACTTCGCTGCTATCCTGTACTTTTTACGTCATCACGCTTCCCATGTTCAGAGAAAGTGATCATTGCCACATTTAAGGACCCACTTCCATGAAAAACCAAGAGCCAATTTTCAAAAAAGTCGCAGATTCTTTCATAAGTCTTTCGCTTCCTTCCAGTAAATTCTATGACCAT
>CAXNGG010000010.1:0-16680 GCA_964201885.1 Oligoflexales bacterium | reverse complement strand
AGCAATCCTATTTAAATTCTGACGCAAGGAAGCGGCTCAATTTAAATTAAAGTCATTAAAACGGCGGCTTAGAGAAAAGCGCTTGTTCCATAGGAAACCTTAAATACAGGCCCCTATGCCGATGACGCTAAAAAAGCTTAGTCATGTAAGACTTTGGGTGGTTTGCCTTCATTTCAACTCGAAGCCAGCATTCATCAGGCCAAGACGACCCCATCTCGTGTGGCTTTTGGGGCCAAGGTGAGGTAGAGATTCGAGCGGTGTTAGACAGCGGTGAGGAAGAAAAGCGGGACCACTCATGAGGGAGCTCTGGTGTTAAAACTGCCTCATGGAATTGGAACTGCCTTAACTTACATATTCCTGCGGTACTGACCCCCAACTCGGTACAATGTCGTTGTGATGTCTCCAAGCGAGCAATATCGAACGGTGTGCATCAGTTCCTGAAATACATTACCTCCCCTTAGAACAGCCTGTTCTAGGCGCTCCAGAGCATCAGAGGACTTGTCTTGGGATCTTTCTTTAAATGCCGCCAATCTATGAAGCTGGTCATCCTTTTCGCCGTAAGAGGCCCGAATAAGTTCTACTTCTGGTCTCACATAATTCTGATCTAGAGTTTTTGGATTGCGATAAGTATTTACACCGATGAGAGGCAGAGCCCCAGAATGCTTAAGATGCTCGTAGTGCATACTTTCTTCTTGAATCTTAGATCTTTGATATTGGGTTTCCATAGCTCCAAGCACCCCACCTCGCGATGAAATGCTCTCAAATTCCTTGAGTACAGCTTCTTCTACTAGATCCGTAAGGTGTTCAATAAAATAGGATCCTTGATTTACATTTTCACACTTATTCAATCCGAATTCGTGATTGATAATCATTTGAATCGCCATGGCTCGACGTACACTTTCTTCGGTCGGAGTTGTGACCGCTTCATCGTAGGCGTTCGTATGGAGACTGTTACAATTGTCATAAAGAGCCATGAGTGCTTGAAGAGTCGTCCTTATATCATTGAAATCCATTTCTTGGGCGTGCAGGGATCGTCCAGAGGTTTGGATATGATATTTGAGCTGCTGACTTTTTTCATTGGCTCCGTATAAGTCCCTCATGGCAATGGCCCAAATGCGGCGTGCTACACGACCCAAAACGGCATATTCGGCGTCGATACCATTTGAGAAAAAGAAGGAAAGATTCGGAGCAAAGTCATCAATCTTCATCCCCCGCGCTAAGTAATATTCCACATAAGTAAATCCGTTAGCCAGTGTGAAGGCCAGCTGAGTGATGGGATTGGCTCCTGCTTCCGCAATGTGATATCCAGAAATAGACACACCGTAATAATTTTTAACCCCTTTTTCGATGAAAAATTCTTGTACATCGCCCATTAGTTTCAAGGCAAATTCCGTTGAAAAGATGCAAGTATTCTGGGCCTGATCTTCTTTTAGGATGTCTGCTTGAACGGTGCCTCGAACCACTTGTAGGGTTTTATCGGCAATGGATTCATGTTCCAAGGAAGTAGGGATGCGCTTATTTTTTTCTATGAAAACATCGATTTGTTGGTCGATAGCCGCATTCAAATACATGGCAAGTATCATGGGTGCTGGGCCATTTATGGTCATACTCACTGAGGTGTTCGGTGCCGATAAATCAAATCCGCTGTAAAGCGCTTTGATGTCATCTAAGGTACAAATAGAGACCCCAGATTCCCCAACTTTACCATAAATATCAGGCCTAGGATCTGGATTGGAGCCATAAAGGGTCACAGAATCGAATGCTGTGGATAAGCGCTTGGCATCATCTTGCGCCGAAAGATAATGAAACCTTTTATTTGTCCTAGAAGGTCCACCCTCTCCCGCAAATTGCCTTTTAGGATCCTCGCCCTTTCTTCTAAAGGGAAAAAGGCCTGCTGTAAAAGGAAAGAGGCCTGCGACATTTTCTTTAAGTATAAAGCGCGCGATTTCTGTTTCTGAGTCATACGAGGGAAGAGCGACTTTAGGTAAATTTAAGCCTGAAAGCGTCTCAAAGGAAGATTGTACGTGAACACTCTTACCGCGAACCTCATACATAAAGTGTTCGGAATTATAATTATTTCTTGTCTCTTTCCATCTCGACAATGCGGCTTTTAATGTATCATCCAAGGGCTTTGATTCATTCAGAAACTTCCGCTTAATGTCTCGTGAAAGCTCTGGATAGAGCTTTTCAATATGAGCCACAGATTCAGAGTCTTTCACAATAGCGAGTTGCTCGCCGACCCAAGAATGATATTTTCTGACACAAATCGCCACATCACCCAAGTAATTTTGCTTTTCCGAAGGAATCACAGCATTGCGGTGAGTAGATAAGGTCTCGTAGTTTCGGTTTTTTGACGGCTCAAACTGCTTACCAACAATTTTTGCATTCAATTTTTGGACGATAGCCCGATAGAGGCCGTTGGTGCCGTCATCATTAAAACGACTAGCAATCGTGCCGTAAACAGGGTAACCCGCTTCAGGCTCCACTCCTTGATAGCGACTTCGTCTCAAAGTTGTCCTGATATCTCGAACGGCATCAGGGCCTTGCCTTCTTTCATACTTGTTGACAGCTATAAGATCTGCGAAATCAAGCATGTCGATTTTTTCTAACTGAGTGGACGCCCCATACTCAGGTGTCATCACGTAAAGTGAGAGATCACTCACGTCTAAAATACCTGTGTCGCCTTGACCGATACCGGAAGTTTCCACGACTATGAAATCAAAATTTTGCGATTTTAAAATCTCGACCGCATCTTGGGTTACTTTAGCCAATTCTTTTCCAGAGCCTCGACTGGCTAAACTTCTAAGGAAAAGCCTATCGTCAGCCATAGCATTGATTCTAATCCTATCGCCTAGGAGGGCTCCCCCCGTTTTTTTCTTAGAAGGATCTATACACAAAAGTGCAATTTTAATTTCAGGAAAATCAAAAAGAAAACGAAGCAAAATTTCATCCAACAGGGAACTTTTCCCTGCGCCGCCGGTGCCTGTAACCCCTAAAACGGGAGGCGTCTGGCTGCGGGCATTTTTTGGAGAAATCTCTTTGAGGAGCTCGGTCGTTGTAAAAATGCCATTTTCCAAAAGAGTCAGAGCCCGAGCGAGTTTTGAAACCTGGCTTTTTCCCATGTCACTCCAGGATTGGAACAGCTGATCCGTTTCATAGAGCATGTGACCAATGCATCCTTCTAAACCGTAGCGTTGGCCATCTTCGGGGGAATAGATTTTCGATACCCCTGACATTTCTAATGTCTCGATCTCCGAGGGTGCTATCACGCCACCACCACCGCCATAAATGCGAACATGGCGTGCTCCCTTTTCATCCAACATATCGCGAATATAGGTGAAGTACTCCATGTGGCCGCCTTGATAACTACTCAAGGCAATGGCATGAACATCTTCTTGAATCGCCGCTTCCACCACTTCTTTTGCAGTTCGGTTGTGACCAAGATGAATCACCTCAGCCCCGCGCATCTGTAGGAGACGACGCATAATATTAATGCTGGCATCATGACCGTCAAAAAGACTCGTTGCCGTTACAAATCTAATTTTGTTTTTGGGGATATAAGTCTTAATCAAATTGAGATCTAGGGCGGCAATGCGTTTGTGACCGGGAATACTATCTGGACCCTTCATGCTTTTTTCCTCTTTTTAATCTAACCTTCGCCATTTCCAATAAACTTCGGGGGGAAAGACGCAAATATGCCATGGCTGCAAGGCTGAAAAAAATAAATACCACCAAACCGTCAACGGTTAAACCAATTCCAGCTTCTAATTTTCTGGCCCAAATCCCGCCAGACGACTTCCAAACGAGATCAACCGGCGTTATCAGGCAAACCACTGCGGACGTTAAGGCGGCTAGGAGCACCCAAGTGAGGCTTGTGATCAGCCTTGATTTATTCCATTGTATGGGGTCCTGGCGCAGGCCTAGAATCAAAAAGCCTGTATTTACCGAAAACATCAAGGCCGCCGTGGCAGCAAGACCCACATGGCCTAGCTGTTTAACAAAAAGCCAGTTAAGTAGAAAATTGAAGCCGATGCTGATAAAGCCAACATACATCGGCCATTTTGTACGGGAACTGGCATAAAAATAAGCTGTAAAAACTTTGATGAGCCCATAAGGCACCACCCCCCAGCTATAAGCAGCAAGGGCCATAGAAGTCTGGTGGACACTCATCTCATTAAACTTACCGCCTTCGAGAAGAAGTCTAATAATGGGATAGGAACAAGTGATCAGAAAGACCATGCATGGCGTCATGAGCCAAATAACCAATTCAATAGCATTTTGTAGCTCTTTAGAAACCTCCTCATTGATCTGCCCTTGGCTTGCAGCAAGTTTTCGCGACAAAGCGGGCAAGACCGCTGTGCCAACGGCCACCCCAAAGATACCGATGGGCAGCTGAAGGACCCGAAAGGCAAGGGTGATCCAGGATACCGCACCTTCTTGCAAACTCGTGGCAAAATTAGTATTGACCAAAACATTAATTTGCCCCGCGCTGGCGCCAATGATCATAGGTCCCATCATAGCCACGACACTTTTGATGTCTTCATTCCAGAGCTGAATCTTTGTTCCAGGGCGAATATCTTTCCAAGCCGCTGACGCCTGCCATAGAAACTGACCAAGAGCGCCTAGGACGGTTCCAACAGCAAGCCCAAAAAGTCGAGGATCGCCGGTAAATTCATAAAAACTTTCTGGTATATATTTTAAGGAAAGCGTCGAGAAAAACAGAGCTCCTAAAATATATCCGCCATTTAAGGCCACTGGCGAGACGCCGCTTACAAAAAACTTACCAGCTTGAGCTAGCACGCCACTAATAATGGAGGTGACCGACATGATCGCGATAAAGGGAAACATCACCCGCGTTAATGCCGTTGCATTTCTTTCCCAATCAGAACTCAGCGCTCCGCCATGAACTGTCATGCCCTTAACCAGCCAGGGTGCCAGTGTAATACCTAATAGGACTACGAGAGCCCCTACCAAAGCCGTAAGCCCCAGCATATTCCAAACTAAGGATTTAGCTCTTGTCGGGTCTTTTGCCTTTATCGCTGTATAGCGCTGGGTAAAGCTTGAGCCTAAGGCCCCCTCTGCAAGCATTTCACGTAGCATGTTGGGAATTCGATGGGCTACAAAAAAGGCGTCCAATAAACCTGTAGCGCCAAAAACCGAGGCAATTACGGATTCTCTGAGCAGTCCTGAAAGGCGACTTACAAATGTCCCTATAGAAAAAAGCAAACTACCTTTGGCTACTGACAATTGAACTCCAAGGCTTAGGGGAGCCTTAGCTTAGCAGGAAGTTATTTAAAGCAAAAGAAGTTTAGAAGCTTCTAGAAAAGCCCACTGTAAAATGATCGGCACTCAAACGGACAGACTTCTTTTTTTCTGTAAAAGAACTGACCTCGAGTCCACTCGATTTATAAGCTGCAGAGGTATCTTTAAAGTCAACTTGAGTCGTCTGGTGTTCCATGGACAATTGAAATTTTAAACTATTAAACGTTAAATACGAAACCTTAAGCTTAAGCACATGGCTAGAGACGTCTACATCCTTCATAGCTTTAGGGGTAAGATCTAGTGCCGCATCTTCCCAAGCAAACCTTCCAAGTAGCAGCCATTCTGCTTCAGCATCCAGACGGAATTTATGAAAATTTCGAAGTCCCGCGCCCGTTACTAAAGACACCCCGTCCAGCAAATGCGCTGTGGAAACATTTCGCCAATCCGTGCGCTTTAAAGACGAACCTCCCCAAATATCTATGGGCCATGGGGGCGGCGAATATCTCACGCGGCTATCTAGGCCAAAGCGATCATAAGTCGAAGTGATAGAAGGATTCTCTGCTGTCACGATGCTTCCCACTTGCATAAAGCTAACGCTACTAAGTAAAGCGAGATCGGCTCCAAGGATTTGGGTCCTCCCCACTTCGGTACTAAAAGCGGTTCCCATACGGCGGGTAGAATCGTTTTCAGCAATCGTGCCATCTGCCCGAGGCTCTGATTTCTCCCCATACGTCCCGGCACCATAGGGCACTTGAAGATCGTTGAAGGAGCCAAAGCCAATATCGGCATCCCAATTATAGCCCGCAGCAAACCCCCTAGGGACCCATAAGCAAAAAATGAATAGAAACCTAACCATATCTAGCCTCCCCTTCAGCTTAAGCAAACCCTATGCCATTCTTTTCCTAATCATTCCAAATGATTTCTGCAATCAAAAGCACTTCCCGCTGCTTTTTGCTACCTTTTAATCGCTCAACTGTCCAAATCAGGGACAGTTTGGACGGAGATGGAAATTTTACGGGTACACCCAAAAAACCCGGGCTGAAGCAGGAATCATAGGCAACCTTAAAGAAATTGGGACCATTGCGCATGGCTGAAAAGCCAAATCATAGAAGAACTGGAATTCTTAAACCTGCTTTTTTAAGGTAGCTGATGCCAGACCCCAGGTATCCTAAGTCTTGGCTTTCAGACTCATAGATGGATTCCGCTGATTTATACACGGCATCGAGCTGCTTTGCAGAAAGCTCAAGGGTTTCTCCTGTTTTGCCTCCAAGCCAGACCACGCTCACAGCTTTTTTCCCAAAAACCATGAGATGCAAGTTACCCCCATTAGGGTCATAAGACGCGTAGCAATTCACTTTGCCACATGGAGACGCTTCCATGAGTCCCGCTAACAAAAGCTGACTTGACGATGGAGGTAGTGCCTGCTTGGCGGTAAACGGCCTTTTAAAGTAGTAGTTCTTACCTCCAAATCCATCGATTCTTGAAATCATAAATCCAGGAGGTGATTCCTTACCAAAACTCGCCCAGATCGTGCCGAGCCTCGCTATTTGCAAGAGACTGACTTGGTCAAATCCGGCAGCAGCACGAATGTCATTATATTTCGAATGAATTCCTGCTCGCTTCAAAGTCTGAATCACTGCCATCACTCCCACTTGATCAACGACTCCCGACATGGAGAAATAATCCTTTTCTTTCATGGCTTGAAGCAAACTCTGTTTAGCGGAATGTAGGTCGTTTTCCCAATATCTCACGGAGCTCCCCCACCCAGCCCCATCACGAAAGGCGAGCTCTGCAATGACAGGAATGGCCAGGGCTCCAAGGGGCCTCTTCATTTGAAGCGCATAGTTGTAGTAAATTTGATCTTCTAGATGGGAGCTTTTTAGCGCGGAAATTTCTCCTGTATATGCCAATGAGAGACCTGCGACTTCATAAGCGGGCCGAACTCCCTCTTGCAGTTGTCCGTACATCGCTGCGATAAGTGTATTGAGCTTTTCTTGAGCGGAAGGGGAGAAAGTAGATTTTATTTTAATCCCATCACCTAGCGTATCCACGGGCAAATATTGAGTAACCTCTTTGGGGATTTCTCTTAAAAAAGAAACCGGCATTTCTATTCTTTGCCAATTTGTCTGAACTTTGGGGCGCTCCCTTCCAGCAGTCTTCCAAGTGGCGTCGTCAAGGAAAGAAGCTTCTTTCATCAAAGCTAAAACTTGCAGTCGACGCCATTCGCTGCGTTTCGTGTTCTTTTGGCTCGGCGCATATCTAGTCGGAGACTTGGGGATTCCGGCAAGGAGAGCTGCTTCAGAAACGCTTAAGAGTTTAGCCGACTTGTCAAAGTAGGCCCTAGATGCCGCCTCCAGCCCATAAGCACCTCGACCAAAGTAGATCGTTGTCAAATAAAGATCTAAGATTTCACGTTTTGAGAGGCTTTGCTCTATGGTCAACGCCATCACGAGTTCATTGAACTTCCGCGTCATGGATCTTTCAGAGGATAAAAACAAAATCTTTGCTAATTGCTGGGTAATGGTAGAGGCACCCTGAACCACTTGACCCGCTTTCAAATTTATAAAAGCAGCTCTTAAGATACCTAGCGGACTCACGCCAAAATGCCTAAAAAATCCCACATCTTCCGCCGCTAAAAAGGCATGAACCACATAAGGCGGGAGATTTTCACTGCGCACAGGAAGTCGCATGACGGGCCCGGTGGTTGCAATTAAGTTTCCAGACTCATCAAGAACCTGGCTCGCCAGCTGGATATCACCCGTATTAAATTCCGAGTACTGCTTTTGGAGCGCCTCAATTTTGGGTGAAACCGACTTGTATATATTGCGGCAGAGAACCAAGCTGCCAACAAACAGCACGGTGGCCATCCCCCAAACGATGATTTTCATAGGCCCTCCCCAAAACCCATTTTACATGGGAAAGGGGCACGGGGTTGGCCTAAAATTAGGCAGATTCTGCCTCAAAAAACCATTAGTCGTTATTTATTTTTTCTGAAGAAGCCTGAAAAAATCTGGCTTTTTTGCGCATTTCCGCTGAGGTCATGCTCTTAAAAAACTGATTCTTATCCGACTCGAGCGACTTATCTTTAAGATCGGCAAGGTGGTCAAAAGAGTCGGCTACCCTTTGGGATGCCGCTTTTACTAAGTCTTTATACTTGGGCCACTCATCCACAATCTCCATGGATCTCTGAGCACAGGCATGCCAAATTTCTTGTTTGCAGTAGAAAGTTCCTGTAAAGGCGAGAGCCTCTGCCAGACGTCTTTCTCCTTTTTCAATATTCGCCTTAGCTTCTCCGATATATTTAGAAGTGGGATAGTCTTTAACGAGTTCTTTAAACTCGGTGACGGCTTTTTCCGTAAACTCTTGATCGCGGTCAATACTTTCAGGAGCTAAATTCCACTGACAAAGACCCATACGAAATTTGGCGAATGGAACCTCTTCGTGCTTCGGGTGAAGCTTCATAAATTCAGAATACACCGCACTAGCTTCGGGAAATTGTTCTAGGCGATAGTGACTATCCGCAATTTGAAGCTCAGCCGTCGCGGTGAGGTTAGAGTAGGGAAATCGAGCTGTAAACTCCTTTAGTTTCGTCAACGCAATCTCGTAGTTACCGTCATCATAAGACTCCTTAGCCGCAACATAAGCCGCCTGGGGATCATTGGGGTCACCTTTCGTGCTGGTACACCCTTGACTCAACACACTAAAACCTAAAATTAAAATAAGATTCATTAGATTATACAAGGTTAGACCTTTCATTTTAGAAAAAAACTCAATTTTCCTGAGTTATGCCGATAGTCTACCTAACCACAAGGCACAAGGCAACCGACTGGTTCATTAGAAATCTTGAGGATCAACAGTATGGCTCAAAGACGGAAAATTCTAATCATTTCGACTGGCATCCACCTTCTTGGCCTTCTCGTTCTGCCAAGCTTTAAACTGGACAGTCAAAAGGTCAAATCTAAGCCACTAGCTCTAAAAATTATGGAGCAAAAGCCGCGGCCTAACGACACGATGGTCATGAATCACCAAACTCCGACGCCCCCTCCGCCTGCGGAAGCTGCGGAAAGCTGGCAGGATCATAAAGCGAAAGTCAGTCAGAAGCCCAAAGAGGTCACCCTCAAGACCAAAGAAGCGTCATCTCCAAGCCCTGCCACCCTAAAAGAATCCCCATCTGAAGTAGCTCAAACACCCCCACCCCCTAAAGGCAAAGACACTCCAAGTGATAAAACGACTGGCAATAAGGGCATGATTGGATCTTTAAATGGCATCTCTCAAAGAAATCCCTATGAAAAATTCTTAGGGCAGGCCGGTGTCCAACTCCTTAACAAAAATCTCGCCGGTTCTGAAAACCTGGAAAAAGGTGATGGAGATCGCCTAGATCTCGATACAAAAGAGTACCGCTACATGGGTTACTTCTCGAGCATGAGAAAATCCATTGAACTTGTTTGGGTATATCCGGCAGAGGCGGCGCGGCGGGGGATCCAAGGGACGGTTACAGTAGAGTTCACCATTGAAAAATCTGGAGCCAGCAAAAAGATCAAAGTTTTGCGATCGAGTGGCTCGGAATCCCTGGATAACGCCATTGTCACAGCTATCCGCGAAGCTCAACCTTTCTCTCCTCTTCCAGAAGGCTTTGGCAAAGATAAACTTACCGTTACGGGAAACTTTAATTATGTGTTGACGGGTTACGCAGTAAGTCACTAGTCTGCTTTTCGTAATTCTCTAAAACCTAACGATTGATGGTTGGTTTCCAATGGTTATATCACTTATCGAGACCGCTTCATGGCAGAAAAGTAAGTTTTAAGGGGGACGTGCCGAAAGCTTAAGGTCCGACTTGTAGGATGTTTACTCTGGGAACTGATGTATAAATTTTGCACTATCATTTTAATCCTAGGTTTGCCTGCTGCTTGCAAGGTGAACCCTCAAAACCTTGAGCTTGCGGAATTCGCACCCTCGTCATTAGCCGGAAAACCTGAGCCCAAAATCAAGAATTCTGTAGATCTGACCGGTGAGGAGCTTTTAGCTGAACCAGTTAGTCAGATTGGAACCTGCCATGAAGACATCTATACCTCTTGGTTTGTCGAGCAATACAAAGCCTCTCATCCCTATAAAGGAAAATCAAAGTCTTCCAAGCAGACCTGGGAAAAAGACGCATTAGCCTATGCCATGAGTCGGCTAGCTGATTCTGACATCGGGGAAAAAACGAGCTCTTTACCAGTTGCTAATGAACCTGAAGTGGATCGATGGATTCGTATTTTTAAAGCGAGTGATAGATCCACTTTTTTAAAATGGTTATCCGTAGGCGAAAGTGTGGAGCATTTGATCCTACCTGAACTCGCGCGTTACGGGGTACCAAAAGAATTCTACTATTTAGCTATGATTGAATCTGGCTTTAATTCTAAAGCAAAGTCAAATGCCTCGGCAGCTGGAACGTGGCAGTTTATGTCTGGAACGGCAAAACTTTATGGCCTCAGAGTGGATCGCTTTGTCGACGAAAGAAAAGACCCCTTGAAGTCAAGTAGGGCCGCGGCTCAACTTCTCAAAGACCTTTATAGTCAATTTGGAGATTGGTATCTCGCCATGGCGGCTTATAATGCCGGTCCTGGGCGCGTTGAAAAAGCCATTAAGCTCGGAAAAACTCGGGATTTTTGGGCACTCGCAAGAGGCAAGTTCTTGCCAAGAGAAACCGCGGAATATGTTCCACGGTGGATTGCGGCTTTTAAAGTCGGCTCTGAAAGGGCGAAGCATGGATTTTACTTAAGCGATGAGACGGAAAACCTCGTGCCGAATTCCTCAGTCAGTCTTAATAAACCCTACTCCATTAATGAACTAGCCAAGGCCATTGGGGTTTCAGAAAGTACCTTGAACCATGGGAATCCTGAGCTTTTGAAAGGCATCACTCCCCCTTTAGCAGCGGGAAAAACCTATGAGCTGAGACTCGAAAATCACTTGGCCCAAAAGCTCACCGCCAGCTTAACGTCACTTCCTTTTCTAGATATCAAGGAAACCATGGAATATCATGTGAAGCCAGGAGACACCTTAAATGCCATTGCCAAAAGACATGGGGTATCTCTAGCGGAAATTCATAAATTAAATCCCGGCATCAAGCCAAGTGCTCTAAAAGTTGGACGAGGCGTATTGCTACCTGCTGGCTGAATGGCGCACCTATAAATCCCAATCCCACCCAAAATACTGCATGACTTGACGTTACTGATGAGGAGGAGTCATACCATCATTCATCGTGCTAAGAAACGGAACGACTGCTACGAGAGTCTCCTAAGTCACTAAAAATCGGCATTACAAGAGGAAGCTCTAACTCAATGAGACTCATCGTCATGGGTCACTGACTTATGAAAGGCGGCATGCAGAACCCCCCCGGCTAACAAGGCTTGAAGGGAGCCCACCCAAATTCTCGAGTCCACGAGAAAAGTTTGAATCCCTCGACTGGAAAAAAAGCCAAAAAGAAAGGCGGCCGCGAGCAACGAATACACTAAATAAGCGTATCGCTTGCCCAACTCTTTTTCCAATTGGACCCATATGAACAAACCTGCCGTCAAGCGATGAAAAACCACAACGGGGGCTGTTCCCGTAATATAAACCGGCGAATCTACCAATCGAATGACGAGCCCATCCAAAATGCCATGGAGCCCAAGTCCTAAAACGATAAAAGGGAAAACCCAGGTGTGAATCAAAAATCTTGTGATTTTTGCCGCATCGAAAATGAGTGACGATAAAAAACCGAGGGATGCGACGATCGGTGCAACTAGCCCTGCAAAGGCATAAGCTTCAGGTAAGATATGGAAAAGTATGGTTAAGGAAATACCCCAATTGAGGGCCGTATAAAGCTTCCCATGGCTATCTGCCATAGCTTCTAAGTACCTAGAAATGGAGGGAACCACGGCCATAAGTATCAAACTCACCACGAGATAAAGAATGGCAGTTGGCTCGATCATCAAAAAGTGTCTCCAATTCGCACAATGGGAGTCACCTCATATCAGAAAACCACGACAAAAAAGAGCACTTTTCTAAAGCCGTAGACAAGAAATGTCTCGAGGTGTCTAAAAATTAATCTAAATCGCTGATTTGTGGAAACTTTTCGTCAAAATTCTTGTTTGATCTCCTTGCCTTGAATTAAATTTACCTTCAAAATAGGGTTTGTTGATCCCATATATCCCTTCCCGTATAAGGTAAAACCAATGAAAATACTCGTGCTCCTAAAGCAAACTCCCGATACCGAGGCGAAAGTGTCTCCCAAAGCCGATGGAGCTGGACTCGACATTGCTGGCACCATTATCATCAATCCCTATGATGAATTCGCCGTAGAAGAAGCCTTAAAGGTTAAAGAAAAAAACGGCTCGGGCGAAGTGGTGATTGTAAGCTGCGGCCCAGCTGACATCAAAGAGCGGATGATTAAAGCACTTGCTATGGGCGCCGATCGCGGCGTGTATATTGAAAACACCGGCCTTGAAGATGCCGATTCTTTAACAACCGCCAAACTCATTGCAGCTGCAGTAAAAGCTGAGAATGCTGATTTAGTCTTTAGCGGAAAACAAGGTATCGACGCTGATAATATGCATGTCGGCATTATGGTTGCTGAACTTCTTGGTTGGCCCCATGTGAATGTGGTCAATAAATTTGAATTAGAAGGCAAAACGGCACGGGTCGAGCGTGAAGTAGAGGGTGGGCAAGTAGAAGTTTACCAAGTAGAACTTCCGGCTGTTATCGGAGCCAATAAGTCCCTAAACACTCCTCGATTTGCTTCCCTTCCTGGCATCATGAAAGCCAAGAAGAAGCCTTTAGATGTTAAAAAACCAAGTGACCTAGGATTAGATCTAGGGCAGCTCAAGGCTGAAATTAAAGCTCAAGTAGTCAGCTACAACAAACCTCCTCAAAAGCCTGCAGGTAAAGTCTTTAAAGGAGAGCCCGTAGAAGACATGGTGTCTAAAGTTGTTAAACTTCTTCGTGAAGAAGCGAAGGTCATCTAAAAAGAGGATTTATATATGAAAGTACTTGTATTCGTGGAACAGCGAGACGGTAAAATTAAGACTTCTTCTAAAGAAGCCATTGCTGCTGCCCATCAAATAGCGGGAAGCTCCGCAAACGTCGCCGCACTTGTCGTCGGAACTCCAGGAGATGGACTTAAAGACGCTGGTGTAGACACGATATTCACAGTGAATAAACCAGAATTTAAATTGTTTAATGTGTTGAACTATACGGCTGCAGCTCAAAAGGCCGTTGAAGAATTTAAAGCCGAGGCGGTCATTGGCATGGCTTCTCCCATGGGAAGAGAGTTGTTTCCAAGACTCGCGGCCCGCTTAAATGGCGGCCTCATTACCGATGTAACTTCCTTACAAGCAAGTAGTGGAACCTTTAAAGGCGGCACAAAACCCATGTACGCTGGAAAAGTATTGGCCCAAGTTGAATTTAAAGGCTCAGGAATCAAACTCGCCACAGTACGACCAAATTCCATTCAAACAACTGTGAGTGGTGGAGCTGGAAATATCGTGGAATTGGCGGTAGCAACTGCAGACTCAAAATTAAAAACTTTAGAAGTTAAAAAAGGAAGTAGCGATAAGCCAGACTTGACGGAAGCGGCTCGCATTATTTCTGGTGGTAGATCTTTAGGTTCTGCCGATAACTTTAAAATCATTAACGAATGCGCTGATGTCTTGAATGCGACTGTTGGTGCCTCTCGAGCAGCAGTAGATGCAGGATACGCAAGTCACAGCATGCAAGTAGGCCAGACTGGTAAAACTGTCAGCCCTCAACTTTACGTTGCTTGTGGGATTTCTGGAGCCATCCAACATATGGCTGGAATGCGTACTTCTAAAGTCATCGTTGCCATAAATTCTGACCCCGAAGCTCCTATTTTCTCAGTTGCCGATTATGGAATTGTTGCCGATCTTTTCGAAGCTGTTCCCATTCTCACTAAAAAGCTTAAAGAAATTCTTTAAGATCAAAGCAATTATTGGCTAAAGTAAGCCAATTTATCCAAGAAATCGGGTAGGAGGGGCGAAAGCCCCGTCCTCCCACCGCAACCTGCGTACGTCTCACGTATACGGCTCCTCAAGCTAACTTTATCCAAGTCTTTACATGATTCCAATGGGGATATTTTAGATTTGATACTACTTTTATCCCCAGCGATTTGGTGAACCACTCGTTAGAGTAGCCCTTCTCGATAGCATACTTATGAGAGAGCGCCCATCGACCGTTATTTGAAAAGACCGTTTTGGCCGCCAATTTGCGTGAAAGGAACCTTTTGCGATCCTGAATTGCGCCTGGGTAGTTTAATCTAGTTTTTTAACAAATTTACGCAAGCCCCAAGCTTTGGCCATTTTTTTTGCAAAAGTTTTTCCTTCTGATATTTCGTCAATAATTTCTTGCGCTCGTTTTGCAGCAATCCCAACGTTTTCTGCGAGTTTTAAATAATGCCGCGCTGCGGGATTCTTTCCCTCTCCACCGTAGGAAGTGGCGTGTTCTCCGCCCATGCCATGCGACCATGTGAGATCGTACGCGGGTGCAATCTTCCATTCAAACTTATGATTCATGAGAAACGAGAAATTCTTTGCGTGGTCGTCTCGGTTGTGAAAGACGCCATTAAAAACAGCCATGCGAAAGGCTTGTTCCATCTCCGTTGCTGAGCGCGTTAATACAAATGTTGCTTTAAGTAGGCTTTCATAATCAAGTGAGGGCAACCTGAAATTTGCGTGAAGGAGTCCAGCAAGCGAATGCATATGCAAGCGTTTGCCGGCATTATCGCGATCAAAACGGCGCATCCCAAACCAAATTGAGCCCTTTTCATCCTCAAAAAGAGCCGTAGGTTCAACGTTAATTCCCACATGCTTCGCGGTAAGCGAATACACGAGCTCAGCTAGAGAATCTTCTGGAGAATCATCGCGCGCACGAAATTTGACAATCCAATGTTCAAAATTTTCGGGCAGTATATCTTCGACACCAGAAATAATTTTACCACAAAAAATATGGTCGTCGATGCGATGTTTCTCAATGGCGACGCAGATTTTAGGCCGAGCACCGCCCGGAGAACCTCCAAGCGTGACAAGTTTTTGAAGCATTTGTGTCGAATGGCCTTCAACAACTTTTGCCGACTCTTCAGCAAACTTTGCTATGCTAATGTTAAAATCGGTTCCTTCGTTCGGTTGAATCGAAGGCTCGTAACAGAGCGCCCCGAGCCCTCTTTGGCCAATCCACGCCAATTTATCTAGTGGGGAGGCCGTTTCGAATGCAAACCCAAGGCACCTGAGGGAGCGCTCCATGAGTAATATCCCCCAGCCGTCCGGTAGTGAATCCCAAAAAACACCAAATAAACCCTCAAAAACAGTGCGTTCTGTGCGTGCAAATTGAAGTCCACGTTTATCTTCGAGTTTAAATGGAGAGATCTGTGCCTTGTGAGCAGATAAAAAGTTTGCATTAAATTCAAACGCTATTTGGCCAGAAGAATTTGCTGCTAAAAAACCCACGTCTTCTTCTTCGCCAGGCCCCCACGCAAGCGCAACCTTGAGCTTGTTCGTTTTTGACGACGCCTTCATGCTCGCCCTCGTTTTCGGGTTGTGGGTTGAATCCAATTTTCTATGCTAACTGTTTCACGTTCCCGAAAAAGGAGATCAAAGTCATCGAGCGCCCCAAGAACAAGGGCTATCCGCAACAAGCTTGCCAAGGAGATTTCGCCCGTATGCTCGAAGCGCTTGAGAGTTGAGCACGCTACTGAGGAGCGCTCTGCGACCGTCGTTTGCTTTAATTTCTGATAAAGGCGCATATCGCGCAATCGTTTGGCTATTTGTTTCTGTTTGTCGAAGGGGGTATCCAGAGAGAGAGTCATATTATCCCCGTTTTCTAAAGTCCATATATCAGCCACTAATGGCAATATTTCAACATAGCGGCTAATATAGTATCCACTATCTCGGAGTGAAAGTCAATGATCGAACCTCTGCGAGTACCCCAAAATCCGAAACGACCTGTACCACAACGGTTTGAAATCATAAACCTATCTCCCCCGGGAAAAGATATGGCTGAAAATATTTTTTAATTTTTCGTTTGTGGTAGATGGTTTCATTCGCAGCCAAGAGTAGTTTGAGATGTTTTGTGAGAAGTGCAGAGCAAGCATCCGAGCTTCTATATAACCAGTTGTAGAGTTCGTCTGGAGCTCTTTTTAGCCTTAGAGCTGTTCTGCAAAACAGTCGTTGCCAGCTCGAATGCCTAGACAATCTGGCGATAGGCGAAGCTGTTAGAAAGCAAGCTCGAACTAAGTTTCTTAGTTTACCAAATGAGAAAAGCCTCATCTCTTCAAGTCCGCAGGCGGCTTTGAGGAACCTGTAGGTTTCTTCAACTGACCACCTGGAGAGATAGTTAATGACGATATCGAGGGCCTGATCGGAGCTTAAGACTGGCACGGAGGTAAGA
>CAXNGG010000009.1:0-16793 GCA_964201885.1 Oligoflexales bacterium | reverse complement strand
AACGACATAATCTAGCTGTCTGTTCTGGAATTCAGGTGGGTTAGGCCTGGCTGCTGGGGCGAACAATAAATGATAATTTCTCTAGGCAAGGGATGGTTTCTCTGGCAGGCTTTTAGCAAACTTTAAAAACACCTGGAGGTTCCATGGTTAGAAGTCACTCAAGGAAGAGAGTATGTAGTTTGCTTGGCATGTTTTCTATGTCTATAGCTGGGTTTGTTTTTGCAACCCAAGCTTCGTCGGAAGTTCTCTATAAAGTGCACTTTAAGGCTTCCAATTCAGACGAACGATCCGAAGTGGCGCGCTATGTACACCCAGATTATATGGATGAGACGACAGCCTACAGCATTGTGAGAGAGGTAGACTTAAGAGCCACTTTACGCGGCATACCCCAAAGAATTTTAAAAATCGAGCCTATGAGTGTCTGGACACCAGACTTAGGGTCTCTTTCGGGAGATATAAGGTTTCCTAAAAAGGATGCTGCCTATCACACGCCGATGCAAGTCGTAAAAGAGCTAACACGTCTAGCCGCGCTCCTCCCCGAGCAAAGTGAACTCCTGTCTTTAGGGAAGACTGCTGAAGGAAATGATATTTTAGGAATTCGTCTTGCAGGCGATCTCTCAAGCTCAGACACCAACAGTCTCATGATTTTGGGCACCCATCACGCTAGAGAACATATTTCCACAGAAGTTCCCTTGCTTTTTGTGAAGCATGTCGCGGAGGACTTAAATCCCCAAGAGAGAACGGCCTTTTTAAAGGGCAAAGATATCTACATTTTTCCCATTCTGAATGTGGATGGAGTCAATTATGATTTAGAAGGCGGAAAATACAAGTATTGGCGTAAAAGTCGCCGCGATTTAGGCGGTGAATTTGGAGTAGACCTTAACCGCAATTATTCTGTCCATTGGCAAACAGGCGGCAATTCCACGTCTAAAGGAAGTGATGTCTATCGTGGGCCATCTCCCTTCAGTGAACCTGAAACTCAAGCGGTTAAGGCTTTTGTGGAAGAGCACACCAACATTAAATCCATGATTTCGTTTCATTCCTTTTCCGAAGTCATTTTGTATCCTTGGGGAGGTCTGAAGCAAGACCCGCCCGAACAAGATCGAGGAACGTTTGAGTCGCTGGCAAAAGACATGGCCAAGTTTAATGGCTATGGCTATGGATCTGCAGCAAAAGTTATGTATGTGGCCAGTGGAGAGACTTGCGACTGGGCTTATAAGGACCACCAGATTTTTTGCTTTACTATTGAGCTTTCCCCTAAGAGCGCCCTGGAGGGAGGGTTTTATCCAGGCTCTGAAATCATCAAGCCAACTTTTGAAAAGAACCTCGGTGCCATCAAAATATTAGCAGAGAGAACCATGGGGCTTTAATGCATTTTGCTATCCTCACCGACGTGCATGCTAATTTAGGTGCCCTGCGGGCGGTGCTTCAAGATGTGGATCGAGTGGCCCCTCAAGTAGAAGTCTACGACTTAGGGGACCTCTTGGATGGGGGCCCATCACCTGTCGAGGTTTTAGCCTTGGCTACGTCGCGGGTCCATACTTTTATTCAAGGGAACCATGAGCTCTATCAAAGAGATTGCGCCAGCAATCCCTATTGGGAGCATCAAAAACACAAACTTTGGCAACTGGTTCCTTTTGGTGTCTCTGCCCTGGGGGACAGTCTTTCCCCATTTTTAGCCGGGCAAAAGTTTAGTTATAGTCCCTCGCCTGGAATCACCCTCCTTCACGCATCCCTCAGCACCTCAAGTAGATTGCCTGATTTTTTTCCAGAGCAAGGGGGCTCGGGATTTGTGCTTCCCAGTCGCCATGTCTTGCAAGCCAAGCAGTTTTATTTTATGGGGCATTCCCATCATCCAGGCGTGGAAAAAGATCCGGAGGGTCATGTTTGGATCAATTGCGGGAGTGTAGGGTATCCGTTTTTGAATTCGCCTTGTCCTACGCCGATGAGCAATTGGGTGGAAGTCAAATCTTTGGATCCCATCGGGGGCACCCTTCAACTCGAAGTGTCCTTTCATTTGGTGCCCTATGACTCCGAAGCTCTCCTGGTGGAGTGGATAGAGTCGGGCGCTCTCGAAAAAGGCAGCCCTTTTTCTTGGGCCATTTTAGGGCAAAGTCTTTTTAATGAAGACATCACCTACCCGTTGTTTCGGCGCGGCAAAGGTCTCACCACAAAAAAAATGGAACTCTTTTTTGAGCAAGAGCTAGAGCGATTGGCGGTCAAACAAAGGATTCTATCCGCTATAAAATCCCCAGATTTGGCCGCCAAAGTGTCTCGTTTCGTCTAAATCGTCGTAACTTTTTTTCAAACTTTTTGCCCATACAGGCCAAAAAAGCGTTGTTTTTAAGCTCACATTACGTGCGTGATTGCGGGTACTTATTCTAGACTCTCTAGGAAGTCACAGCTGAAAAGCTTCATTTTCCGATCTCTTTCCTAGAGGTAAGAATATGAATTCCACGTCTAAAATAGGTCTGGTGGGCGGAGTCCTAGGGGGAGGTTTCTGTGTTTGGAGCCTTACTCCTTTAGAGCCTGTGGAGGTGGTGTCAGAGTATCGGGACTTCTATGCAGAAGAAGCTCAAGCGATTTTTACGGAAGCCGGTCATCCAAAGAGCTGGATTAAGAACAGGGAAGGTTTAGATGCCTTTGATATCATGCAAGCCCTGGAAAGTCATGAGCAGGAATGGACGCGCCTTTCGCCTCTGTGTTCCGGATACCCTTCCAAAGCTAAATGTGACGATGGCGATAGTGTTCTTTTTAATGGTTTGCTTTGTCACGCAGGATTCGAGCTAGGCTGTGAAACCGTTAGGAAGTCGTTAAATACCAGTACTGGCGAGTGGGTCAGAAGTCCAAGACGGGTGGAGTATAGTCCTCTTGCAGATGAGGATGCCAAGTCCTTTAGTCGGGATCATTTGCTGGGGATTTTACTGTATACCGCAAAGACCGGTGATTTTGCTTCTTATGACACATGGCGCCGTTGGATGAGGGACTCCCCTAAGTGTCTGGTTCAGGTTTTGGGGCGCTGTCTATGGGAGTCTCAAGTGGGGCATCTTTGCAGAACGTTTGATTTTGGCTGCTTGTATCTACCCGGGGTAAACCGCTTATCGGACACTGTTTTGAGCTTAGCTGGAGGGCGCAACAAGCAGTGGCGTATCGCCGAGGGTGGAAACTTTTCCACAGAATGGATTTTGCGGTTTGAACTTAAGGCGACATCTCCTGGATATCCTCTTCACCTTAAGGCGGTGAGTCTTCTTCTACTCGGGAGTCTAGGGTATGACAAAGATTTTGTCTCGGAGCTCTCTCAAGACCTCGTGAAGCGTGATCCCCGCAACCTGTTTTTCCAATTTTTAGCCGACGACTCTACCTCGGGCGCGATCCGCCAAAGCCAATCCTTGCTAGATCAGTGTGCAGTGTCCTTCAATAATTTGCGAAAACGTGACTCCACCCGCAATCAGTGGTCCTTTGAACGGGATTCCAGCGAGAAAGCCTGGCGCTCTTCTATGGGGTGGGACTGCGTCTTTTTAAATCGCATGCTGGTGGACCGATTGTCCTCAAAGCTTTTCCATCCCGACCTCTCTGAGGATGAGGGTTCTAGTGAAACCCCAGAAACGGAACTCTCCCACTAGCTAGTGGGAGAGGTTTTTGTTTTTTAAAAAGAAATACTCCTTTTTCGGGCGCGATTAGGGTGTGCTAGGCGACTAGCCTATCTACCAAATCGTAAGTTTTCGATCGACTGCTTCAGCCCGAAATTTTTCCCACTTTCGGTTTGTCTGACACTTTTCTTTCGAAATCGCTCTTGTGTTCTAATTAGCGGTAAAAGAACTTAATTTGTCATATTTAGTGGTAATCAGGACACAAATTGGGCTGAAATGTCCTAAATAGGCTTAATTAGGACATAAGTTTGTCCTAATTAAGCAAGTAAAGGAATCTTCAATGGCAGAAAAAAAAGTGAGCGAAATTGAGACTCTAATTTTGCAACTACTTGGCGAAGTCCAGGAAGTCAGCATCCGATCTATTGCAAGCGCAGCAGGATTTACTGAGGAAGACCCAACGAAACGAAAAGCAATTCGTCGGGCTTTACTTTCTCTCGAAAATCGCCATGCCGTTGAACCCAAAGGTGCGGGACGATCGCGTGTTTATGTTCGCCCACAAACCGCATCCGCTGGAATAACCGTTGCTTCATCTGCCACGACCTCGGAGCGGGATGGGTTAAAAGATATTCTTCTATCAATAGAAGCGAAAAGTCTACTTCGCTCCATTTCGAGATCCCTTAGGGTGCGAAAACCTGTAGGCTTTAATCAAGACTTTCTGCGCGGGTATATTCCCAATGAGACGTTATATTTAAGTGCAAAAACAAAGAAACAACTTCTGACCGTGGGACGTGTGGAAGTTCAAAAACGTCCCGCAGGAACGTATGCGCGAGATATCCTAAGCAGGCTTCTCATCGACCTCTCCTGGAACTCAAGCCGTCTTGAAGGGAATACTTATTCTCTGCTTGAGACTAAGCGACTCATTGAGCTTGGGGAAGCCGCAAGCGGAAAAGACGCCTCTGAAACGCAAATGATTCTGAACCATAAGGCGGCAATCGAATACATCGTCGAATCTTCTAGTGAAAATACCATCTCTTCTCACGAGGTTCGTAGCATCCACGCGCTTTTATCCGAGAACCTTTTAGGTGATCCAAGTGCTTCAGGCCGCTTAAGAACGATCGCGGTGGGGATAAGCGGAACAACCTATTTGCCTTTGGACAACCCCCACGTTCTTCGGGAATGCTTTGATACCTTTATTGAAAAGTTCAATCAAATTGAAGACCCATTTGAGCAATCCTTTTTCGCGCTTGTGCACCTTTCCTACATGCAAGCATTTGAAGATGTGAACAAAAGAACTGTTCGCATTGTAGCGAACATTCCACTTATCAAAAACAATTTGAGGCCTCTTTCTTTTGTTGATGTAGATCAAGGAGCTTATGTGAAAGCTCTTTTAGGGGTTTATGAGAGGAATGATGTAAGCCTGATGCGCGACTTCTATCTATGGGCGTACCCACGCTCTTCGCAAAAATATTCCGCCATTCAGCAAGCAATGGGCGAACCGAATTTGCTCAAGCTTAAATACCGAGCTCAGATTCTTGATATCATTCGCACAATTGTCCTGGAAATGGTGGAAGGTTCACAGGTTGTATCAAGAATTCAAAGATTGATTCATGTGCATAATCTTCCCGTTACAGATTACACCGAACTTTTTAAAGTTATCGAGACTGAAATCATGAGTTTGCATGACGGTAACTTTGCTCGGTTCAAAATTACCCCCCGTGAATTTCAGTCGTGGAAAGCGCAGCAGAATAGAATGGGAATCTAGAGCAGACCATTGCGGTGAAGGACTTAAGAGCTATTATAGGTTGCGCCGGAAGAACTCTTCCATTCCTAAGCTCGCTCAGAGACTACAGCGTGCGCAATTAGCGCTGTGGACATGAATAGCGCGGAAAGAATGACCTGAGCAGCAAGAAAGCGCATAGAATAACTCTCAATTGAAAAAATATGAAAAACTGTGGACGGGATCCATATCACCTTCGAACGGACTGGCGCCAGAGAAGCAATGGGGAGTCCATTGCTAGTGGGGGAAGGGGTAGAGGGCATTGCGTCTAAATTCCTTGGCAAGGGGAAGGGCGAAAGGCGCTCTATTTTTCCATGATATCGGCCTACAAGCCCCAAAAAAAATCCTTTTGTTTTTGTGAATGGAAAGATCTGAGGTAAAATTATGGACAAATAAGAGAGGTGTATGATGAATTTCCAGGCGGCTATTCTTACTTATGGAGCTAAAGACTCTGGGCAGGCCTTATCTTTAGTAGGCGGATACATCACAGGCTGCGGATTTCAAGTTTCTGACCAAGTGGATGTTCCCTATGGGGAGCTCGAAAACACGTTAACGTCCCTGAGCCATATGTCGCTCATAGTGGTAGTCGGTGGTACTTTCTTGGGCCCCCAAGATGACGCCCCAGAGAGACTGCAAAGCTGGTGCGATCATGGGATTCCAGGTTTTGGGGAACTGATGAGGTTTGAGACCGTTCAAGATGGATTTGGAACTTATTTGCAACGCGGTGGCGGCTGGCTTAAAGGAAACACCATAGCCGTGGCTGTGCCTGCCACGACAAAAGCAGCTCTCGATAACTTAAAAGTTTTAGGAGCTTTGTTGATGATGGCAGTGAAGGCCCTAAGCTCCCGCGCTGTCCAGGGGAACGCGGAAGTGAGTTCTGAAGTGAGCACCGGTGGATAGTCTGGCTTAACTGATCCGTTTTTTTTACGGGGAAGTTTCTTATTCGGAATTCTTTTTGGTATCATCTTCTTCTCGTCCCGGAAATCCCACATAGACAAGCCTGATAAGATGGGCCGTAAATCCTCCCAGCTTAATCTGAAGGCGATCGGTCTCTTGGAAGCCTTTGATGGTATTTAAAGCATCATCAAACGAATACCGTTTCACGACCACAAGAGTGAGCGAAGCTCCGACCTTCAACAGACGCCGTGCCTGCGCCAGAAAAGTCAGGTAAAACTCAAAGTACTTTTTTTGCTTGGAAGTGCGGATGCCGTAAGGTGGATCGGTGACGATGGCATCGATGCTGTGCCAAGGAAAGTGCTTAGACATTTCCAGAGCGTTGAGGCAGCGAATGTCTACCCCTTCCATTCCTTCTGCAGCCACATTTAACTGAGCCCCATGGGCAGCCGCTTCATCGTAGTCAAAACCTATGAGCTTAAACGTAGGAGATAGTTTAGCCGCCTGTATCAGGGTGGTTCCTGATCCTAAAAAAGGATCCATAAGGGTTCCGCCTAAAGGAATGTCAGCTAAAAGTAGCATGCTGTGAGCAAGATTAGACTTCATGGCGGTTACCGGGTGGTAGGGTTTTGGAGTGGTTTTTGAGAGGGAAAGCTGTGTGAGCTGAAGGCTTATGACTAAATGTTTTTTATGGACATCCACCCTTACCATATACTTGGGATCTTTAAGTTTCACAGGATAGGGAAATCTCTCTAAAATGACTTCAGCCACTTCAAGTTGTATGGTCTCTGAGGTAAAAGGAAGACTTTTATCTATACGCTTGCAAGTAACTCGCATCGATCCTTCTAAATCGGACACTAACTCTGGAAAGTCACAGGCTTTCGCGGCCTCTCTAATCACCTCAAGAGTCCAAGGCGTTTCCGTCGTGACATCGTTTCTCACACTTAAAATGTGATGGATCGTTTTCAATGTAAGCAGGGGGGAGAGAGTGGAAGACTCTACCTCCACATAACCAGGTGCAAGGTCACGAGTTCGACGTCCTTCTAAATGGAGATTTTTAAGCTCTCTGATGACAAGCGGTTCCAGGCCAGAGTGGGTCGTAAGATGGTAAAGAGAGCTCATAGAATCTCGCTTTTTAAAGGTATGAGCCCAGCATTCCCCTAGGAAACCTAGACCATTTTGGAAGCGTTAAAGAAGGAAGGAACCTAAACGATTTGAGGAGGCGATACCATGCTAATTTCACCTTTTGCCTTGGAAAGGCCCTGGGCGCCTTTGAAAAGCATCCCTTTGTTGAGGCGTAATATCGCGATACTAGGAGGGTAATTCCTCGGTTAAATCTCGGTTGGCAATCTTTCATGGGGGTGGTAGGGTCGCGCCGGTTATACTTGGCGGTTATACTTGGGGTCGAACCATGAGTTTAAATAAAGTTCCAGAAATACTTGCACCTGCGGGAGGCCCCGCGCAGTTTTTAGCAGCCCTCAATAGTGGGGCGGATGCTGTATTTCTTGGGCTTAAGACTTTTAATGCGAGAGCCAGAGCGCAAAACTTCGACATCGCCGACCTAGTGGTTTATGTTCCTCTTGCCCATCGTTATGGCATGAAGGTTTTAGTCACTCTCAATATTTTAATAACAGAAAACGAGCTAAAGTCGCTGTTAAGCACTTTAGCCGATTTAGCTCGCGTGGAAGTTGATGGGGTCATTGTTCAAGACTTGGGGCTCATGAGACTTCTGCGGGAGTATTTTCCAAGTCTTCCCATACACGCCTCCACCCAGCTTGCCGTCCATAACCTCACGGGTGTCAAAATGGCGAAAAAGCTTGGGGCTAAGCGCGTGGTTTTGGCTCGGGAGTTGACAGCCCAAGAAATAAAAAAAATACGACAGGATCTTTCCGAGCATCCGGTGGAGCTGGAAGCTTTTTGTCATGGAAGTCTTTGTTACAGTTATTCCGGCTTGTGCTTTTTCTCAGGTCAAGATGATGCCCGCTCCGGAAACCGCGGAGAGTGTGCCTACACGTGCCGCAAACCCTATAAAATCTTAAATGAGCCGGGTGCGGGATTTCTATTTTCCATGAAAGATCTCGAGACAGTCGATGATCTTAAAAGCTTCGTCGATGCCGGAATCGACACCCTTAAGATTGAAGGGCGTAAAAAAGACGCCCAATATGTCGCCACCGTCGTGAAAACTTATCGGGAAAAGCTTAATGAGCTAGCATCCCAGTCCACCCTTCGTCCCTCTGCCCCAGAGCGCGCCAAAACTGAATGGTCGGATGCAAGATCTCTCATGGCTTATTCTTTTCAAAGAGATAAAACGTCCCTATTTCTCAATGGCCGCTATCATGAAAATGTCATTGATCTCGACAATCCTACCCACAAAGGCCAGCTTGTAGGCGCTATTGAATCCGTAAAAGGTAGACGCATTTTTCTAAAAACAGCGGTAGATCTGGAAAAATATGATGGGATTCGTATCGACCCCAAAGAAAGCATTTACCATGCGGAGCCCCAACACGGCTCTACGTTCCAGGATACTTCCTCACAACTCAAAAACAAGTATTCCAATCAAACCCTCCAATTTTCTCTTCGCGACCTGGCGATTGAGGGACAACCCTGCTTTCAGGCTCCCGCTCAAAGCCTGGTCGAATTGTGGGTTCCCGAAAGCGGCCGTCTTGAAAAAGGGGATTTAGTTTACAAAACAAGATCTGCGAGCCTAAAAAACAAAGTCGAAGAGCTGAGCCACGTTCCCGATCGCCTCAGAAAGTTGGTGCCGCTTCAAGCAAGTCTGCACATGGCTTTGCTGAGTGAAGGCTTGGAAGTAAAATTTACTGCGTTCAAAGGTGGCAAAGGTGGCAAAGAGATTTTTAGGGATCAGTTTGTCGTTCCTGCGGTCCCATCTAATAAAGGTGAGGGCGCCAGCGCTCAGCTCCAAGAAGAATGGCGGCAAGAACTCCACATATTTGGGGATCAAGGTCTTGAGATCACAGAGTTCGATTTTTCAGGGGACTTTGCTTGGTTTATTCCAAGACGCCGGATCAAAGAGTTCAAATCAAAAATAGGACCCGATCTTGCGACTGCCCTTGCGGATTGGGGAAGTTCCTTAATTCATGGGGTTGCGTGGAATCCAAGCATTTCCTTGGCTGATGTTGCCGTCAAAGAAAATCAGCAGCGTCTTACGGTTAAAATAGACAGGATGAGCTACCTTGAGCCCATTCAAGTGGCCTTTGCGAGTCTTAAAGCTAAAAATCTTCTGATACCCCATGAAATTTCCTTCGAGCCTAAGAGAGCCTTTCTAGGAAAAATCTCTCCTGAAGAACTCTTTGGCGACCTTATGAGGTGGACTCAAACGATGGGGGTATCTCTTCGAGTAGCCCTTCCCACGGTCATTCGGGCTTGGGATGAACCGCTTCTTAAGAGATGGCTCAAGGTGGCCTATGATTTAGGTGTGAGACGTTTTGAAGTGGGAAATATTGGGGCCCTGCTTTTCTTAACGGATCTAGGTTTTGAAGATATGGACCTAGCAAGTGATTTTACCCTCTACGCTTTAAATCAATTTGCCACGAAGGAGCTTAAAAGTCTTTCCGTTAACCGCTATGCCCTGAGTCTTGAAAATGATAAAGAAAGCATAGAGTCTCAGTTAAAAACGTCTCAGATTTCTGGCATCGAACCGGAACTGATTTTATATAAAGACACACCTCTTTTCATAGCAGAAAGTTGCAGCTTAACGGCTCTTCACGGCGGCTGCCCTACGGCAAAGGTTTGTGGGTACAGAACACTTGATGTCGTCAATGACGAAGGAGAGGAGTTTCAGGTCATCCATGAAAGCTGTAAGTCAGTGGTCATCGGAAAAAACGCATTCTCTATCTCTGAGGAGAGGCCCTGGGCAGCAAGGTCAGGGATTAAGTATGTGAGAGCAGATTTTCTATCTAGATCCTATAGCCCTGAAGAGATCGACTCGGTTCTAAAATCCATTGGGGATTCGGCAAACATCCCATCGACCCACCCGGGCAACCATTTTAGAACTCTCTTATAATTCGCTTATAATTCGCTTATAATTCGCTTATAAATCGCATCTGCGATCTTAGGTTCTTTTGCATAGTCTAGGTCCGTAGAAATCTCTGCGCTTAAAAACTTTAAAAACGGCTACTCAACACTCAAAAGCGAATTCACACTGGTGGCGATAAAATGATCCATCCAGAAATAGTCGTGAAACGGAGTTTTTGTTTTACTGATAAAACCTAGATGTCCGCCACTTTTCGTAATCGTAGCCTTAATGTTGGAAGGATAAGAAATGTGACCTGGGATCACAAGAGGATCGTTTAGAGCCATCAATACGTGGGTTGGGACGTTAATGTGATGAAGCCAGGTCTTGGCTGTTGCAAATTGATAATATTCCAAAGCTCCAGAAAAGCCATTTTGTTTGGCGGTGTAGAGATCATCAAATTGATAAAGGCTAAACTTCCCAGGGAGATCTAACGTGCCTAGCTCAGGCCAAGTTTTGTGACGTCTTTGGGCATAGGAAAGGGCATGTTGAGCAAATTTTCTATCGATGAGGCCAAAGCCGGCTTTTGCAAGGGCTTTCGTACACTCTTCCAGTTCTACGATGGGCGATAGAGCGACAATACCTTTTAATGACCTAGGAAGCGGATTTTCATGAGAGGCTGCAGCTCTTCCTGCATGCCTTAAAAGGAGATTTCCACCCAAAGAAAACCCTAGCGCTATGATAGGAAGCTCACTTTTATCGCCTTTATCACCGTCATCAGTATCCACAGCTGCCAAGGAAGCTTCTGCGTCCAGACTTCTTCCCGCATGATAGGTTCCCTTGGCCAATGTTTGCCCTTGGCCGAGGCCGCGGTGGTTGAAACGATACGTGATATATCCAAGGTCATTGAGCTTGCGAGCGATGCGACTTGGCCCAACCGATAAGGCTGACGTCCCGAGGCCAGGAATCAGCAGTATTTTCGCCTTGGGAGGACAATTTGGCGTATTTTTCATCAAAAGGACTTCATCGCCATCGTGAAGTTTTACCTTTATTTGTTCGTCAAAGCCATAACGCTTCTGGGGGATAAAACTTGGAAGTAGGGTTTGAGTTAGGCCATGGGAAAGTATCGGAGCTGGGGTGAAGGTTTTTGAAATGATAAAAGAATCCTCCCTGTTTATGGGGAGGAGACTAACTTTTCTCATTTCGATTGGCTATCACAAAGCAGCACAGGCGCAGGCATTGGCCTTGGAGTTTTTATGGAGCGGGAATAATATCAGGCTGGCCAAATGTGGCCTCGGGAAATGGGACGGCATCAGTTGGGAAAAAAGTTTCAGGAGTCTGAGGTGTATTGGTAGGAGCAGGAACGTTAAAGGCATCTTGGGAAAAAACGCCGTTTCCAGCCAAATTTATGGAAGGACTAGGGTTGGAAGTCCATACGGTTTGAGATTCTTTCTTGATTAGAATTCTGAGCCTATTGAATTTTGGATCTAAGGAACTCATATCTAGGGTGGCTATTTTTTGAGATCCTGACTTGACAAGGTTTGCAAAGATTGATTTCCCAGTTGAAACTAGGGAACTCCCGCTAGTTGCTAGTGGAACGGCTTCTACAAAATTGGCGTCACAAGTATTAGCCATCGTCACAACAAATTCTTTTCCTTTTTGGGCAGTCGTAATATTTTTGGAACACGCATTGCTGCCGCACGCCACTGGGAAGACAGGTTGTCCATCGGACCTAGTCATGTCCCATTTTCGCCCTGGGCACTCTGCTTCCCAAGCCCTAAAGCCGGCGTTGCCACCTCCACGTTCCATAAATACAAATAGAGCGCACTGTGCCGAAATGTCGAAATTGTCGCGAAGTTCCGATACACTGCGAGCAGGACATCGATAGCGGTTGTAACTACGTCCCATGTGTCCGGTCACAATTTGCCAATATCCGTAAGGAACGCCGAAGCCTGTATCTCCTGGTCCTGTTCGATTTTGCCCGAAAACAGATTCTCCGTTCGCTACACAAGCCATATGGCGAACTAGGTCAGAGTTGCTATATCCACGTGGTAAATTTTGTTGAGGGATGGCGCACCAACCATTATTTTCCAGAAGTCTAACGGCCTGATTTGCTTTTTCCCAGGCCCTCCTGTCATTTCTTAACTCTGAACTGCCATACCCTTTGGAGTCAGAAGTGTTTTCAAGATTTGCTGCGGATTTGCAGCCAGCGAATAGAATCAAAATAAGAAGTGATGATTTCATTTCGTGAACCCTATATTTGTTTACCTCTTAGTGTAAAATCAAATTTCTAAATGATTATGATCCATTTTTTCCTAGTGGCTTGCCATTATGTCAAAGTTAGACGTTTTGTTATTAAAATTATTGGTTTAACAAAAGGAAAGGCGAGGCCTAATCCTTGAGTCTCTTACCCCCTTTAGGAATGGTATTCGGTAAATGTGCAAAAAATTAATTAATAGTTATAGGCAGGAGGCTTCTTTAGACGCCAACCCTCTAAAGTCTATTTTTTAAGGAAACCAAAAAAATCTGCCTTTCCGGGTATCCAACAGCTCAAAAAAGTGGAACTTGCACTTGAATCACATCGCTTTTTCTGTCCTGAAGTCGCCCCAAAGAAAGGCCTAGAAGTCTAATGGGTTGTTTAGAGCCTCTTTCGAGTAGAAGTAGGGCATACCGGAAGATCTCCTCTGAGGTCGTAAATGGGGTGCTGAGGCGGGTAGATCTGGTTTCTAAGCTAAAGTCAGCATATTTGATCTTAAGGGTCAAACTCATGGCGAGGAGCCTTTTCTTAGAAAGGCGTTCATGGACATCTTGGGCAATTTCTTGGAGCTCTTTCTTAAGGGACTCTGGGTCGGATAGGTCTTTGGGAAAGGTTGCTTCTGAGCCTAAGGACTTGCGGTCGTGATTGTTTTCTACGGGAGCTCGACAAATTCCCTGCCCGTGATCCCAAAGCCACTCGGCGAGCCGCGGGCCTAGTTTTTCATAAAGATCCATCTTTCGATGTTTGTAAATATCAGAACAAAGGCTGATGCCGTACTTAGATAATTTTTCAGCTGTGACGGGGCCAATGCCATTGATTTTCTTGACAGGGAGCGACGGCATAAATGCGGAAATGCTTTCTGGACGAATGACCGTTAAACCATTAGGTTTTTGCTGTTCGGAGGCCAGTTTAGCTAACATTTTATTGGGGGCAACTCCAGCAGATGCCGAAAGGCCGAGTTCATTTAAAATATCTTCTTTGATTCTCTTGGCAATAGAAGACGCCGATTCGCCCTGGCACTCTTCTGTGACATCCAAGTAGCCCTCATCTAAGGAGACAGATTCAATTTTTTTCGAATAACGCGCGAAAATAAGAAAGATCTCTTTGGAAATTTCTACATATCGGCGATGTCTGGGTGCTATAAAGACGGCCTCTGGACAAAGCCGATAAGCGTGACTGCAGGCCATCGCAGACCTAATGCCAAATTTTCTGGCTTCATAACTTGCCGTACAAACCACGCCGCGGCTTTGAGGGGAGCCACCTATAACCAGCGGAAGCCCCTTAAGGCTGGGATTGTCTAGAATCTCAACAGCCGCGAAAAAGGCATCCATATCCACATGGATAATCTTGCGTTTTAGGAATTCAGGGTGAATCCCTTTTAAAGTAGGCAAAGTAAGCAAATTAGCGCCGCCAGTTAATTTAGGGAACTATACCATAGGAAATAAAACCTTCCAAGGGTATGGTTTATCTCATAACTCATATTGTTTTTCGCCACCGGTCTCGCTATCATGTGGCAAAAAAGGATTCCTTTACTTTGCAGGAAGGTCATCATGCGACAGTATCACGAGTTAATGAAACATGTTTTGGAACATGGGAAGATTCGCCATGATAGAACTGGAACGGGAACGATCGGGGTCTTTGGCTACCAAATGCGCTTTGATCTAGAAGAAGGCTTTCCCTTGGTGACCACTAAAAAGGTTCACCTTCGTTCCATTATTCATGAGCTTCTTTGGTTTCTGCGAGGTGAGACGAATACGAAGTATCTGCGTGAGAACAAGGTTACCATTTGGGATGAGTGGGCGAGTCCTGAAGGAGATTTAGGGCGTGTCTATGGTGCCCAGTGGCGCAGTTGGCAATCCCCAAGTGGACAGACGGTCGACCAGATCTCCAATCTTATAGAAAGTATTAAAAAAGATCCTTGGTCTAGAAGGCACCTGGTCGTAGCCTTTAATCCAGGAGAGCTGGACCAGATGGCCCTTCCTCCCTGTCATGCTTTTTTTCAGTTTTATGTTTCGGAAGGAAAGCTTTCTTGCCAATTGTATCAGAGATCCGCAGATATATTTCTAGGTGTTCCCTTTAATATCGCTAGTTACGCTTTACTGACACACCTCATAGCTCAAGTCGTAGACTTAAAGCCTGGTGAGTTTATCCACACCCTTGGCGATGCCCATATCTACTTAAATCATCGTGAGCAAGTTGAGCTGCAACTGACTAGAGACCCCTTGCCACTTCCCACTCTTAAAATCAGTCCCAGTGTTCGAGATCTTTTTGAATGCAGATTTGAAGACATCGAAGTGCTAAATTATGAATCTCATCCGGCTATTAAGGGCGCTGTGAGTGTCTAAACTTTTTTTATCGATTTGCAAGGAGTGAGGTTAGGCCTATGGGGATTTGTCATATTGTGGCGGCGTCAAGAAACTGGGTGATCGGCTTAGACGGCAAAATGCCTTGGCATCTTAGCGAAGACTTAAAGTATTTTAAGAAGACAACCCAAGGGTGTCCGGTGATCATGGGCCGAAAGACATTTGAGTCCATCGGCAAGGCGCTTCCTGGTCGATTCAATGTGATCCTCTCTCGCTCTGATTTAAACCTTCCTGAAGGCTGCACTTTAGTAAAATCTCTAGAAGAAGCTTTACAGTTAGCGCAGTCTTGGTGGGAAAAAAACAGCCACAATTTTGGCGGAGAACAGAATATATTTATCATTGGTGGAGGAGATCTCTACAGGTCAAGTTTGCAAAGAATTGATCGGATCTATCTCACGGCGATCGACCGGGAGATTGAAGGCGATACCTATTATCCCGCAGTTGATGAGTTTCAATTTAAACTCCTTAAGTCTGAAACCCTGGAAATCCCAGAAAGATTTTCGTTTCAAGTCTATGAGCGTATCCATTAACTTCTTTTAGTTTTAGCTTTTGACCTAACTTATTATGAGAATCCGCTGTTTCAAGATGCATTAGGATTCTGTCCGTTCAAAATATTTTTCCTTTTTCAAAGTGTGCTTTGGGGGCAATTGGGTGATATGGCACTCAAGTGTCTTTTGTTACTTTTGCATTCTGCTATTGAGAGCTTATGGGAAGGTTCCTTTTTTATTAATGAGAACAGGTAACATGTCTAGAGGTGCTTTTAAGCGGCAATGGACCGCCCCGAAATCTAAGTTGGCACAAAAGGCCTTCTTTGAATCGTCATTTAGCTTTTAAGAGTCCTCCCTCTTGAAGAAGCTTTCTTCTCAAGAGAGCTTCTTCTGCCCAGGTTCTTGTGTGGAGCTAGATTTGCATAGCTTTCGTGGCAATATGGCCCGCAGTCGTGTGGGCAAAAGCTTTTGGCGGAGGATGTGGGAATTGATGCTTTGTGTTAAATTGAAGAAAACACCGGAAGACTTTGAGAAACTCCAACAGAAGCGGCGATATGGTCCTCACCTTTGGCAGCTGACAGCTGTGCGTGAAGCCGTTGTCATTGGGCTCCTAGGGGTTGGTTTTTACATGGCCTACCAATTGAGCGTGATCTTCACACCCGTCGCTTTGGCCCTGCTTTCAGCTTATCTCATTCATCCGATTGTGGATTTTTTTGAAGCTCGTTTTGGTCTCCAGCCGAAGTGGACGGTAGCTCTGCTCCTCATCTTTGGTACGATTGCTTTAACTGGTATTGGGATTTGGATGGGGCCGCTTCTTGTTCAGCAGATGAAACTCTTTGTGGCAGCGCAGCCCGCATACACACTTGTTGTGACAGAAAGAACCAATGCATGGCTCGAATCTGTGGGCTTCGGCTATCGAGTTAATGATTTTTTTAACTTGGTTTTTTCAGAAACAGGGCAATTCCTAACGGCGGCTGGGGGCTTTCTTATAAGTGTGGCTGATGTTTCCCTTGGAATCATGATTGGGTTGGTCTGTTTTTATACGTTTGCAGCAAATTCAAAGGGAACCTATCGTTATTTGTTGCGGTGGTTGCCGCGCCCGTTGCAAAAGGAGTATGTATCCTTCATGCATGTCTTAAATGTCTGCTTTGCGGGATTCTTTAGAGGGCGCATAATTATAGCTCTGATCACGGTTTTTCTTTTTTCCTATGCATGGAAAATCACCGGTGTTTCCTATTGGCTGCTCTTTGGGATGCTCGCCGCTTTTTTCAACATTGTTCCTTATTTGTCTCTAGTTGTTTGGATTGTAGCACTCTCCGTGAATATGGGCGACGCCCTTATAAAGAATGAGTCCCTTGATCTCATGAAACTTTTGGTATGGCCCTCTGCAGCTTTTGGTGTGGTGCAATTTGTTGAAGGGTGGTTCTTGACGCCTTGGGTCCAAGGTAAGG
>CAXNGG010000008.1:0-18269 GCA_964201885.1 Oligoflexales bacterium | reverse complement strand
CATGGATTCAGTCTACGGGAGAGGTAGAGGCCGGACGATTCTTTGTTACCCTCGTTCCTAAAGACAAGTCATGGTACATAGGCAATTTTCATTGGCATCAATGGACTCATAAATCAAAAGACTACAGAAATTGGACAGAAGAAGCCGATGACCTCTTTAAAAACAAAAACTATCTAGCGGCATGGGCCTACTACGATCTAGCAAGAAAGCTTCTTAACGGTAAGACTTACTTTTTGCACGCTGGGGAGACCTTGATTGCAGAGCACCAGAAAAACTTTACGCCTGGCAATTCCCTGGAAGCTGAGGTTCTCAAGATTTTCCCTTCTGAGAAAATTGTGCATCTGGCCAGTGCCCTGACCACAGATGGCGTGGGACTTATGGTGAGGTTTTCGATTGATAAAGAACTTTCTGCGGTGGACATTAAAGAGCATTGTAAAAAGAGTCTTCGTACCCTCGTCGCTCAACCGTGGTTTGGGCCCTTGTCAGGGCTTCGGTGTGGGTATGTGATGCCTCGGGAACCTCAGGATAAGGATGGGCATTTGGGGAGCATCTATTTAGAGCGAACCGCCCTAGTCAAATAGACTTATTGGATCGAGTTGTAATTCTGCCAAAGATGTGGGCAGACAAAGCCCATCAGCTTCCCTTTCATCTCCCCTAAAATAGAATTAGGGGGTGAGATGTCTCAAAAAGACCTATTCAGCTTTCAGAAAAGGCTCTATGAAGAGACTTTGGCAGAAGTGTCTTTTCATTTGAGTAGGCAGCCTAAGGCCATCCTCAACTACCAAAAAGAGTTTAATGAAACCTTTCCACCGACGGCCTACCCTTGTTCCGTCGACGATTTGCTGAAAGCGATAGTACCTGGGGCTACGCTCTTGTTTGGAGATTTTCATACTTTGGCGTCAAGCCAACGGGCCGCTATTCGACTCATCAATCTTATTAGGGCCTACAAGCCACAAATTAAACTACAAATCGGAGTTGAGTTTTTCAGATCAGAGCACTCAGATATTTTAAAGGACTATCAGTCCGGCAAAATTGGCGAGCGTGATCTTCTAAGTTTGACGGAGTATTTCAAAAACTGGGGGTTCCCTTGGAAGAATTACCAACAGATTCTCCAGTGTGCGAAAGATCTGTCCCTTGATATCTTTTCGTTTAATGAAAGACGCGCGAAGACGGCAAGTATGAAATCCCGCGACGAAAAGATAGCCAAAAGGTGCCTAGATGCGAGAAATAGCCATCAAGAATTGGTGCAAATCATTATTGTGGGCGAGCATCATCTAGCCTCAAGTCATCTCCCAAAGGCACTTGCCAAGCTTGGCAGAAGCCCTGATAAGATCCTTCGTATTTTTAATAATATCGATACCTATTACTTCCAAATGCAAAAAATCAGATCAGACGTTCAGCCTGAAGTCATGAAGGTAGACTCCAATACTTTTTGTGTTATAAATACTGCCCCTTGGATTAAATGGAAGTCACTTTCGATTTGGGTGGAGTCCTCTAAAAAGTCGCCGAGTGATGATGATTTTTACGAACTAGAATTCGATTCAGATCACTTCTTTTTAACCATGTGCACTGAACTTTCTGACTTCCTAAAAACAGGCATTGAATATCGTCATATTGAAAATTTCAATTTAACTAAGACCAGCGATATTGAGGAAATCTCTTTAATTAAAATGGATTTTGAGGAACCTCATTTTGGCGAGCAGGAAATGATTTTTGAGTCATTTCGAAAAGATGGGTATTTCTATATTCCAGAAAGCCGCAGTCTAGTCATCTGCGATGACAATCCTCATCATTTAGCAGAACTTGCCGGCCAACATGTCTTCTCGATAGCAGCTAGGAATCACAATCCTCGCAACTTTCTAGTGAAAATACTGAGGTGGGCGTTCGCCACTTTTTCCAGCAAAATCTATGCTCCTTCAAGAATTGTTATGACAGATGAAGATCACATCAAGTTTTTGAGTAAGAACCAACAACACACCAAATCAAGCTTAATCAAGAGGAAGCGGATCGCTTCAAAGTCAGCTCTGCGATTTAACGACGTGCTATTAGGCAATAGCTCTAAAATATCTGGATTTTTTGTTTTAGCGGACCGAGTTACTTCTGGAGATGTTGCAAAAATTATTGGCAAATCTTTAGGAGTTCGCATGTATGCTAATTATCTAGTGTCGGCAGGGTATAGAAATAGTCTCCGTCAGACGCTTAAGTCTTTCGGAGAACAGGGATCTCAAATTGATCTTCAAGTTATAAGGAGTCTTGTAGTTAACCAGCCACAGTCATCCGGACGTAGCGCGGCTTAACCAAAACCCACTCACTCGTAAATGGGTCATAGTCAAACCACATCCAGTGGCGGTTGATGCCATCATAAAGACCGGTTTCACAGATCTTTCTGGCACGACTAATCAGTTTTACGATGTTGTGAAAATCACATAGAAGTTCGCGGTTTGTAGCACTGAGGTCAGTATGGCCATAGATTTTTTGTATTAGGTCCAAACGCGAAACCCGGCAATCTTCATTTTCGATGAAGGCCTGAAAGAGTTTGATCATAAGGGTCTGTTTTCCTAAGTCTATGGTCATGCCCTCAAAAGTAAGAAAAGTGCCTGCCATGATAACTTTTGGGATACTTGCTTTAAATTCCTCCTGCTCTAAAATGTTGCGTGTTATTAAAATAGCGTTTTTCATAAATCCTCCTTGAGTTTTATAAGGGGATATCATCGAGTGGTGGGGACGTTCTAGGAGAGAAATAATTGGTCACTTAAGACTCAGACTTTATAAAAAAATCCTCCTATAAGGAGGATTTCTGGACGAATCTTTAGTCGCTCTTCTTTAGAAAAATAGCACATCTCCCGAGGCGGCTTTGGCTTCTTCCTTGGCCGGTTCAGGGGTTTCTTTTTTGGCTTCAACATCAAATAGCATCATATCTCCAGCTTTGGCTTCATTAGCCGTACTTTTTTTAGGTTCAGAAGAGCTGGTAGAACTTTTTACTGATGATGAGTGTTTTTCATTTGATGGTGCCGCGTTTGTGTTTGTGCTTTTTCTTAACATATCAAACGTCAGGTCGCCAATACGCGCTAGCGGCGACACAGCGGCTTCAATTTCTTGTCTGGTAATGTCTTGAAATTGAAGACTAAGAATGATGTCATCGATATTATTGGCAACAGCTTCTGAGCTTAAGACAGCATTTCCAACTAATTTCGAGAAAACTTCCGTAGAGTCACGAGCAGAATCTAAAAGTGATTCTACGGCTTGGTCCACAAATTCTTTTTTAGATTTTGTTTTGGTCAGATTTTCGGTCAAGGAGCTAGAAATATCTTTCATGGAGGCGTTGACCTTACCTACGATAAGGGTAATGTCGTTCGAAGCTTGGTTGGTTCGGTCGGAGAGTTTTCTGACTTCTTCTGCAACCACCGAGAAACCTCGACCGTGTTCACCAGCCCTAGCGGCCTCAATGGCTGCATTTAGGGCGAGAAGGTTGGTCTGATCAGAAATGTACTGAATATCTTCGGTTATTTTGTTAATCGTTGTCGTGCTCTCTAGAATCATTTCAATGGATCTTGAATACTCGACATTTAGCCGGCTATTTTCATCCAACATGTCTGTCATTTCTTTTAATAGAGTAAGAGCGTTGTTAAGAACGCTGGATAGAGACTGCTCTTCGGCACTATTTGAGGCCCCGAATTGTTTTGAAATCTCATTTGATTCCGCTAAATGCTGTTGAGCTTTTTCGTAGATGGAACGTACTTTTTCGCCGATCTCAATAGCGGAGCTTTCCGTATGGTCAATGACGTCCTTAAGTTGTTTTTCAATAGCTGGTACAAGCTCAAGGACTCTTCTCATCATGGACTCTTGAGAAATAATCCGCTCTTCTCGGTCAGCAAGGCGTGATTCCAAATTTTGCTCTCGAAGATATTGCAGAGATTCACCCTTGTTGGCAACGTTTACCTTGGCGTGGGCTTTAGCTTTTTCAAAGTCTTCTTTAGCTTCTGCGAGATGAGTATTTATAGTCTTATTTCTTTCATGAGCTTTGAAAAGTTCTTCATCTCTAGTTTTTAGTTCCTGCTGAGCTTGTTGAAGCTGAGATTCAAGATTTAGACGGAGGCGATCGTACTCATGCTCCCTAGTTTTTAGCGCCAATTCGCTCGAATAGAAATGGGGATCAGCGGGAGCAGGATTGGACCTAGCTGACTCAAGTTCATTTTCTATGTGCGTCAGTGCAGACGCATTGCGGCTAGCTAATGTCCAATATAGCAGGCTCGCGTAGCCAAACCACCCGAGCACAGCCCAGGTTGGCTTAACCCAATCTTGCACCCCGCTAATAAAGCCAAGCGGTATGAATACACATGCACCCAAAATGAGTAGGCTCATAGGTACGGGAGATTTACTTTCCATCGGTGTCCCCTAAAGATTCAATACGTAAAGGTTCACCAGGATTTTCGTCTCTATCTAGAGGAGAACTTAGTTTTTTCCAAAAAATTATACTTAACAGTGCGAAAAAACATTTAAATAAATTGCTGTTATAATTGATAATTTTACATTTTTTTGAAGATTTTCTACTTGTCTTTCCAAAGGTCTTCATATTGGGTCTTTGCGCCGTCTAGTTTCAAGGTCGCCCATTTTGACTCTTCCAGGGATGGGACTTTGGATTCAGACAAGACCTTCCAGATTTTTGTGGCATCTTCGTTTCGCTTGGATTTTTCTAAAAGTTCGGAAGCCTCCCAAAGATAGCCCGCTGTAGTCCTATTTAATGGCATGGTCAGGCGGCTTAGCCATTGGTCAGCGAGGGCTGTAGTAGATTCATTTTTTTCCATCATAGCTGCTTCTAGATCAAAAAGTACCGTGCGGCAAGAGTCGTCCAAGCTATTGAGATTTGAACTTGGGTCATTTAGTAGCTGGGTGACATATTGCCGCCATTTGAAAAGTATCTTTTTATCTTTTTCTTTCTGGCTAGCATTGGAGAGGATGGGAATCACTTCGGAGCAGACTTGATCTGAGCTGGGTTTTTTTGCAAGTAGCTTTTCGGTCATCCAGGTACCCGAAGAAAAATCCGTATCTACGGCCCGAATTCTAGGGATATATTTCTCAAATGGAGTGGTATCTTCTTTGGCCCAATCTATTTTTTGAGCTTCCTTTAGGTATACGTTTAATTTCTTTTTTAAATCCTCGTTTTTTTGGGGAGCGGTTTCTTTGGGAGCGGTTTTTTCTTCAAGCCATGAAATGCGGCGTATAAGATCTTCTGTTCCTGATATTTTTTGGCTATCAGCGGCATTCCAGAGAGGGGCAGCCTTCTCAAACTCTAAGCGATCATAGTAAATGGTAAAGAGTTGAGCGGCCCATTCTGGTGGGAGGTTTTTTCCATAGAGGCGATTTCCGTATTTTTGATAGAAGGCGATCGCTTTTTCTTTTTCCTGAGCTTTGAGGTACTCACCTAGATAGCTGGATTTGACGTCTTTAACGGCCTTTACCATAGACTCTAAAAACTTAGAACGAGGATAACGATTGGCGAATTCGGTGACTTTAACGATCATTTCTTCACTCCTTTCCCGTTCGGAAAAAGAATTGGTATAGCAGGCCCAAGCTAGCTCTACCCCTTGTCTTGGAAGAATATTGTCTTTCTTAAGACCCTCTAAAAAGCTTCTGGCATGTTGGATATTATTGCCATTGTAGGCTGGAAGTTCTCCACAGTAAAAGCGCAGACTTGCTGTAACGGCGACTTCATTCCCCCGCAAATCATTCATCAGACGGAAATATTCCAACTTAGCGCGCTCTAGGTGCTTTTTTCGTTCTTCACCTTTTGCTAGGGACGCTTTGGCAAGCCAGGTGTCGGCAAATCGCAATTTAGCCCAGGCCAAAGTATTCGGGTCTACGGGATTCTTTGCGGATTTAGCACCGTCAATTCCATAAAGCAGCATCTCTTGCGCTTGGTCTAATTTTCCAATCCAAAAGAGGGATTCCCCTTGAAGGAGTGCTTGAGTGGCGCTGATTTTTTTTTGCCCACGATCTAGGGCGATAGCAAGGGAGTAGGCATAGTCGGCAGTTTCATAGTTGTTTAGTCCAAAGTAGACATCCCCCATGCGGCTGAAGGCGTCGCGCGCATTATTTTCAGTGGGATCTTGTCTGATAGCTAAATCAAGCTCTCGCACCGCATCCAGATAGTTGCCGTTAATAATGAGTGATTCTCCAACGATTCTGTTGAGCTCGTAACGGTGTGTATTTTGCCCTTGATCTCGAAGTAGGGTTAAGGCTTCTGTTGCCGTAGAATAGGCGCTGGGGAACCGGCTAAATCTGTGATAGATCGCCGCAATATTGTAGCGCATGACCGGTCCCATTTGATCAATTTCTGGATCTGAAAGGTCTTTCTCTTTGATAAAGGCTTGACTGAGAAATGTTGCGGCGTTGGCATAAAATCCTTCCTCAATTTTTTCTAGAACGTCGGGAGGGTACCCTCCGGGGTTTTTCTCACTGAGCTTGGCAATTTTTAGGTAGGTGAGGCCAATAAAATAGCTAAGGCGTTTAGAATTTTGGTTTTTGTTTTTAAACTCTTCACGCGCCGTCAGCCAGATTTTTCGAGCCCGATCATAGTCGCCATTTAAGTAGGCGACGCGTCCACTATTGATATGCTCCACAAGCCGAGACGCCCCCTTGAGCACAGGCATATAGTCGGTTGGGTTTCCGAAATCTGTGGTGAGAGCAAATTGAGGTTCTGGGAGACGGAGGGGGTACTTCCAGAAAACTTCTGGATAGGAGTCTCTTTCTTCAGCCTTGCTCGAGAAGTCTCCCACAAAAGAGTAGTTTTTGAGGATGGTTTTAAAATCGGCTTTCGCGAGCTTTTGGTACCATGAGCGCATGTCTTCTTCGCCGCTTCCCGCCCTGCTAGGGGTGGTGTAGCCTATTAGTATAAAACATATTAGGAACTTGTGGAACATAGCTTGTCCTCACTTGCGAGTGTCTGTATTGTTTTAGGCTGCTTAGCACCATTATTAGTATAAGGGCTTAAACATGGATATTGGAACACTCATCGCGAAGACAAACGAAGCCGGACAGAAATTTTCCCAAGTTTGGGGGTATCTTTGACGTCTCCAGCAAGAAACAACGCCTGCAGGACATTGAAGACACTATTTTAGCTGACCCTGAGTTTTGGAATAAGCCTAAGGAGTCCGGAGTTCTCTTAAAAGAGAAGAAAGCCCTTGAGAATCTTTTAGGCAGCACCCAAAAATTAACTGCTCTAAAAGATGACACCTCGGCTGCTTTGGAGCTGGCCGGCGAAGGTACTGATTTTATGGCTGAAGCCATCGATCTTTTGTCAGAATTTGAAAAACTTTTAAGCGATTTAGAAGTGCAAAGTTTGTTGAGTGGTGAGTTAGACACCAATGATGCCATTTTAACTTTCAATGCGGGCGCAGGTGGTACCGAGTCTTGCGACTGGTGTTCCATGTTGATGCGAATGTATCTGAGGTACTGCGAAAGAAAAGGCTGGCAAACGGAAATCATTGATATCCAAGATGGAGATGAAGCTGGCATTAAAAGTGCGACGATTCAGGTTTCAGGGGCCATGGCCTTTGGCTTATTGAAGGCAGAGTCTGGGGTTCATCGACTGGTGAGAATCAGCCCTTTTGATTCTAATGCCCGTCGCCATACCAGTTTTGCGTCGGTTTTTGCGACGGCAATGATCGACGAAACCGTGGAAATTGATTTGAATCCAGCAGATCTAAAAATAGACACCTATAGAGCTTCAGGGGCAGGCGGACAACATGTGAATAGAACGGATTCTGCGGTTAGAATCACCCACTTACCCACAGGGGTCATTGCAGCCTGCCAGAACCAGAGGTCCCAGCATCAAAATAAAGATGCAGCCATGAAGGTGCTTCGAGCTCGGTTGTTTGAGCGGGAAATGGAAAAACGTCGTGAAAAACAACGGGAAGTTGAAGCAACCAAAAGCGATATTGCCTTCGGGAGTCAGATTCGATCCTATGTTCTCCATCCCTACAAGTTAGTCAAAGACCACAGAACTGACTACGAGTCATTTCAGCCCGATGAAGTCATGGATGGAGATATAGATCTCTTCATAAAACATACCTTGGTTGCCAAAATCCAAAAAACCCAATAACTGCTCTTTTTTTAAGCTTGATGGCCCTACGGGGCCAAGCTTGATCTAGAATTTTGACTTCTTACCAATCCCCACAGTAAAATTGATAAAATAGCTGGACCCCGAACCTATTCCTGAAGAGCACGGGATATGAACGGCCAGAAGGGGGAAATCATGAACGCAGACAAAGCATTTGAGTTGATTCGAACTTCAGAGTTTAAGAAAGAACACGCTGAATTGCATTGGACTGGTACTTATAAAGAGTACTTAAACCTCGTCACGAAAAACCCTGAAGTAGCCAGGACATCTTTTCAACGGGTTTATGACATGATTGAGTCCTATGGCTCAAAGACTTATTCCGAGTACAAGAAAGCGATTACCCACTGGAACTTTTTCGATGACCCTATGGACAATGGAAAAGACGCCATCTTTGGTTTAGATGTACATTTAATGAAGCTCGTTAATGTCATTAAAGCCGGGGCCTATCGATACGGTACTGAAAAGCGCGTTATTTTGCTGCATGGGCCAGTCGGATCTTCAAAATCCACCATCGCCCGCCTTATCAAGAAGGGCTTGGAGCGTTACTCAAGGACTCCTGAAGGTGCCTTATATGCGTTTGATTGGATCAATCTCGCAAATATTATTGAGATGGAAGATGTGTTTCCTTCTCCTATGAATGAAGAGCCGCTTCTTTTGGTTCCCACCGAACATCGCGCTAAATTGATGAGTGCCATAAATGAAACCCGCAAGCAAGGCGCGAAGATTCAAATAGAGGGTGAACTCTGTCCCCCAAGTCGATTTATTTTTAAAAAGCTCATGGAACACTATAAGGGCGACTGGGAAAAACTTGTTACCAATCACATCAAAGTAAAAAGACTCGTTCTCTCGGAACAAGACCGAATCGGTATAGGTACTTTCCAGCCAAAGGATGAAAAAAACCAAGACTCCACGGAATTAACTGGCGACATTAACTACCGCAAAATTGCGATCTATGGCTCGGACTCCGATCCGAGAGCCTTCAATTTCGACGGTGAATTTAATATTGCGAACCGTGGCGTCATTGAATTTATTGAGGTTCTAAAGCTAGATGTTGCATTTCTTTATGACTTGTTGACAGCGAGTCAAGAGCACAAAGTTAAGCCTAAAAAGTTTGCTCAAACCGACATTGACTTGTTGATTCTTGGCCATACTAACGAACCTGAATTTAGAAAGCTACAAAGCAATGAATTCATGGAGGCCCTGAGAGATAGAACCGTAAAAATTGATATTCCTTATATCACTCGACTGGATCAAGAAGTAAAAATATACGAGAAAAGCTACAATTCTAAGACCGTTCCTCATATCCATATTGCTCCTCATACCATTGAAATGGCTGCCATGTGGGCTATTCTTACCCGGCTTGAAGAGCCTAAAAAAGCAAACCTCACCTTGATGCAGAAGCTGAAATTATATAACGGAAAGACCACCCAGAATTTCACGGAAGATAATATTAAGGAGCTGCGCAAAGAGGCGGTTAGAGAAGGGCTTGATGGGATATCAGCTCGTTATATCCAAGACAAGATTTCTAATGCCCTGATCGTCGACAAAGGGGAAGGATGTCTCAATCCATTTATTCTTTTAAATGAGCTTGAAGGTGGTCTTAAAGCCCATTCTCTCATTAACGATGAAGAAATCAGAAAGCACTACAAGGAGCTTCTTTCGGACGTCAAACGTGAGTATGAAGACATTGTCAAACATGAGGTTCAACGGGCGATTTCAGCTGACGAGAGTGTTATAAATAAGCTGTGCGGTAACTATATTGACAACGTTAAAGCCTATGTTCAAAAAGAAAAAATCAAAAACCTATACACGGGCTCGGATGAGGAGCCAGATGAACGCCTTATGCGTTCTATAGAAGAGAAAATCGAGATTGCGGAAAGTCGCAAAGACGATTTTAGACGTGAAATCATGAACTACATTGGTGCTTTAGCGATTGAAGGAAAGCATTTCGATTACAAAACAAACGAAAGACTTCACAAAGCTCTCGAGCTTAAACTGTTTGAAGATCAGAAAGACACGATTAAGTTAACGACTCTTGTTTCCAATATAGTTGATAAAGAGACACAAGCTAAAATTGACGTCGTAAAAAATCGTCTGATTAAGAATTATGGCTATTGTGAAATTTGCGCAAGCGATGCACTTAGTTTTGTGGCCAGTATTTTTGCACGCGGTAATGCAGTCAAGTAATTGGGCTCTCGGGGGCAAAAATGTATACCAAAATGGAATCCGATTTAAATCGATTTCGCAAAATCGTCCGAGGCAAGATAAAGTCTAGTCTACGCAAGTTTATTTCTTCTGGCGATCTCATCGGTCGCCAGGGGAATAAGCAAGTTACGATTCCGATACCTCGCATCGATCTCCCGCGGTTCACATTTGGTGACAATCAGCAACAAGGCGTGGGTCAAGGTAAAGGTGAGGTAGGAGAAGACACTAGCGAAGGGCAGCCACAGCCGGGTGAAGGAGAAGCTGGAGACCAAGAGGGAAATCATGACCTTGAGGTTGAAGTTTCCATGGAGGAATTAGCTAAGATACTAGGCGAGGAGTTGGCTCTTCCTAATATTGAAGACAAAGGTAGAGAGAACTTAGAAGACAAAGAATATAAATACTCCGGGGTCTTAAAGCAAGGACCAGAGTCTCTTCATCATTTTAGAAGAACCTATAAAGAAGCTCTTAAGCGGTCCATAGCTATGGGGAATTACGATCCCAAAAATCCGATTATTATCCCGATAAAAGAAGACAAACGGTATCGTTCGTACACAGTCATAAACAAACCAGTTGCCAATGCCGTTATTATTTACATGATGGACGTGTCAGGATCCATGGGCGATGAACAAAAGGAAATTGTTCGCTTGACAAGTTTTTGGCTAGATACTTGGCTTTCTACTCAATATAAAGGGATAGAGCGCCGATATATTATTCATGACGCCACAGCTAAAGTTGTCGATCAAGATACATTTTATAGGACCAAAGAGTCAGGCGGAACTCTGATATCTAGTGCCTATCGCACGGCTGTGAAAATGATTGAAGATGAATTTAAGCCTGCCGAGTGGAATATTTATCTCTTTCATTTTTCAGACGGCGACAACTGGTCAGGAAACGATACGACAGAATGCATGAAGTTATTAGAAGAGAAAATTCTGCCAATTTCAAACTTGTTTTGCTATGGGCAAGTGGAGAGTCGCTACGGTTCAGGTCAGTTTCTTAGGGATCTGGTCAAGCACTTTGGCGAGAATCATGACAAGGTTACCTTGGCTCAAATCAAAGATCGCGACGCGATTATGGAGTCTCTAAAAATATTCTTAGGCACAGGAAAGTGAGGTTTTTATGACTCAAAAAGACACTTCCCTTACCCCTGAGCTTCGCGAAGAGGCCGAGAGACTTGCTGAAGCCGCCAAGAACGCGGGACTTGATTGCTTTCCGACCATTTTCGAAGTCGTAGACTACCAGCAGTTAAATGAGATTGCAGCTTACGGCGGATTTCCCACAAGATATCCCCATTGGCGCTGGGGGATGGAGTATGAGCGTCTATCAAAGAGCTACACTTATGGTCTGTCTCTAATCTATGAAATGGTCATTAACACGAATCCTTGTTACGCCTACCTCTTGAGAGCGAACTCGATGGTGTACCAAAAGACAGTCATGGCGCACGTGTATGGGCACTGCGATTTTTTCAAAAATAACTATTGGTTTTCAAAGACAAATCGAAAAATGCTCGATCAAATGGCCAATCATAGTTCTACAATTCGTAAGATTATGAATGATGTCGGTCACGATGAGGTGGAAGCCTTTATTGATACTTGTTTGGCTTTGGATAACCTGATTGATATTCATGGTCAGTTTAAAACACCAGCTAAAAAGAAGTCTTTAGAGGAAATGGAATCAGAGGCTAAAAGAATTCCCGGCAAGCTTCAGTCTAAAAAGTATATGGACCAATATGTCAATCCTGCTGATTTCTTGGAAGCCCAGAAGGTAAAGATTCAAAATGAGGCTGATCAACAGAAAAATTTTCCTGAGAGAGCTGAACGTGATGTTTTGAAGTTTTTAATCGACTATGCCCCCATTTCCTCATGGCAAAAAAGAGTCTTAGAAATCATAAGGGATGAGGCCTACTATTTTGCGCCTCAAGGACAGACAAAGATCATCAATGAGGGTTGGGCGACCTATTGGCACTCTAAAATGATGACCCAGTTAGCCCCTTTAAATGAATCTGAAATTGTCGATTATTGCGATCATTATGCGGGAGTTGTCGCAACCCATGGCGGCAGACTTAATCCCTATAAACTTGGTGTAGAACTTCTGAGACATGTGGAAAAAAGATGGGACGAGGGTAAGTTTGGAATTGATTATATAAATTGCGATGATCCCAAGGTGAGGCGTGAGTGGAATACTCAGGCAGGTCTTGGACGCCAGAAGATATTTGAAGTTCGAAAGTTTCATAATGACATTACGTTTATAGATGAGTTTCTCGATGAAGATTTTTGTCATCAAACTAAAATGTTTATCTATGATGTGGATCCAAAAACCGGAAGACAGGTCATATCAAGTAGAGATTTTGGTAAAATAAAGCAGCAGCTTTTATCCCAAATTACAAATTTTGGGCAGCCGCTTATTGATATTGTGGATGCTAATTTCAAAAATCGGGGCGAGTTGTTACTGTCGCACCAGTTTTCAGGTGTAGAGATCAAGCATGACTATGCGATTGAAACTCTAAAATGCTTACACCGAATTTGGAATCGGCCTGTGCATATCGAAACTTGGTCTGAGGATTCCAAAAAGAGGATCTCTTGGGACGGTCAGACTAGTTCTATTGACAAGGCATAGGGATGACTATGACGATTTCAATTTTTAGATTTGTCTTGATTGTGGGCTTTTTTTTGACCTCACGGCTTCAGGCCGAGTCCATGCCCATCTTGAGTCATATGGGGGTAGTGCCCAGTCAGTTTGTGGGGGAGTCATGGTCGAAGCTGGCTTCCTTTGAAGACATTGATAATGTGCTTAAGGAACTCATTGAAGAGTCTAAGAGGTTTCAGGTTTTAGAGCCTGAACTGGTAAAGGAATTGTGGTCGACTCCAGATGGTCGGGACGAGTTGAAAGCAAGCTACCGCCTAGATGTCCTGCTCAACGTTTCTTTCGTTATGATGCAAGATCATGGGCAAATTACGGCAAGGCTTTTATCGCCTGAGATGAAAATGTATCTTCAAGAGTCTGAAAATTGGCCCCTCAAACTTGTAGAGTCTCAAAGTCGGGATGAGATTAAGGCCCAATTAAAGCAGCTGATTTACCGCTTCTTCAATCGTATTCCCATGGATGTGAGTATCACCTCGGTTCAAGATAAGTTTATTACCCTTTCAGGAGGCATCGAACAGGCCATCCATGTGGGGGACCAAGTTCAGCTAGCTAGGGTATCGATAAAGTCTCTTCATCCGATTCTTGGAACATGGGAGACATTTCAAGTGTCGCCTGTAGGCGAAGCGCGGATTATTGAGTCAAGAAATAACGTTTCGGTCGCTCGGCTCACGTCTGAAGTTAGATCTAGTAGCATTTCCGTGGGTGATGGGGTCAGAATTTCTGGCATATTAAGTCGACGTCTTTTTGCTGAGGAAGCTAAGAAAGCGGAAGTTTTTGATAAGCCAGGCGTTCTTGTGATGCCGCTTCAGAGTGAATCTCCACTTCCCGAGACCGTTAAGGATTTGGACTCAAGTGCCACTAAGCCTTTAGATCCGTCTACCTTGAAACCGGTTTTAAATCCGGTGCAGTCGTTTCCAGGGCCTTCTCGCGAAACAAAATCAGTGGAATCTCATGGAAGCGAGCCCGCAGCGGTGGCGGATAAAGGGAGTGACGAGGCTCCACCTGCAAAGCCTTTTTTTGCTGATGCTTCGATGCCAGCCTTTTTAAATGCAGTCGATTTTCGTGCGGGACACGACATGTGGAGCTTTAAGGGACGGGGAAATACGGAATCAAAGTTTGCTCTATTTCCTCCACTAAATACGTTCGGAGCTAAAGGAAATATGCTTTTTGGGGCTAACCTCGGCGTAGGAGCCGACGTTGAGCTAGGGTTTGGGTCTACTTCAAAAGGAAGCTTTAAGGGCTATGGATTAGGAGGCCGTGGTTTTTGGACGGCTAAAGTCAATGGCGTTCCCTTTGTGGATTCCTGGGCAGCTGGTATTCGAGCGGATTTGCGAGGCAAAAGCGTTGAAGATGAAGTTTACGGTGGATTTGACCTGATTCAGGGCGGAGTTTTTGTGGGAATGAGTGGTTCGGTAGTCGCCGTCAAGAAACTAAATTATGAATTCGAATACTCCTTGATGCCACTTTCCATGGGACGAGTAGGTTACAGCGGCGGATTTAAAAGTGTGCGCTCGGCATTTGGAAGCGAAATGTCAGGTCAGGTTTTGTCAGGTTTCATCGTCAGAAACATAAATTTGGGCGGAGGATTTCACTACTCGAACTATAGTATGTTGGACGAGTCTGGAAAAGAAACTCTTACCCACCGGTTTAGTTTGGAAGCTGTCGGTCGCATGACTTTGAAATAAGTGTTAGCCGCCAGGTATGACTTGTGACCAAAGGCTTGCATCACCGCGAGATCCCATATGGGACTCAAATGTAATAGGATGGATTTCCCATTTAGAGCTTCTCCATACCCCTCGCATCCACGCCCCATTTGCGAAGGCTATAAAATTAGGGTGTTTCCAGCTCCAACCGCAGAGGAGTGAGGCACCTTTTTTTTGGGACTCGTAAGGGTAGTGGAAATGGCCGAAAATGCCGACGGATGCCTGGTGCTGGCTGAGCCACCTGTAGCCGTCGTCAACGATTTTTTGGTGATTAAGCTCGCGTTCAGCATCCATGGAGCGAGACTTAGTAGCAAATTTTAGGGCGACAAAATCAATAAATCGAGCCGGAATGAGACAGAGGACTCCATAAAAAAATCGCGATTTCACCAAGGCAATATACTTTAAATAGGTTTTTGGGGGATTGATGAGGTCCCCGTGTCCGATAACCACTCTGGTTCGCCCACCGTTAATAGTGAGATGAATGTCTTTCTCTCGAACCATCCGCACGTGTGGCCAGTTCAAGTAGTCCACAAAAAACTCATGGTTTCCATGAATAAAATGTACCGCTGTTTGGGCCGCGTATAGATTCTCTAGTGGATTATTAAGTATGGAAAACTTTTTACGATAAAAATCTTTTCTACCAAAGCAAAATTCAAAAATGTCCCCGCCAAGGACTATAGATTCAACTTGAAGTTGAGCTAAAGAATCAAGAAGCTCACTTAAAAGCAGAGCGCGGGTGTCTGTTCCGGATGCCATGTGAACATCAGAAATAAAGACTAATTCGGCCTTTTTAAGAGATCCTAAGCTCTCCATAGGTCCTTCCAGATGAGAGTGTTCGACGACTAGACTGCTAATTTTATTACATATTCCCCCCTATTTCACTATAAAAAGATGCGAAAGGTCTTGCCAAATTAGGTATTATCTGGTTAGCTGTAGCCGGCTATATTTTTTTTGGAGGAGCCATGACTGCTACTGTTGAAGATCGCGTAAGGTCACTTATCGTAAACCAGCTTGGCGTTGAAGAAGGTGCGGTTGTATCTAAAGCTAAATTTATCGAAGATTTAGGTGCAGACTCTCTTGATATCGTGGAATTAGTGATGGCGATTGAAGATGCTTTTGGCGTTGATATTCCAGATGATGAAGCTGAGACGATTCGTACAGTCGAAGATGCCGTAAATTTCGTGCGTAAAGCTGAGCAGGCCTAGTCTAGACCTGTTTTTGAATTTAGTTTTTAGCGGCGACCACTAGGTGGATTTGTTTTAGGCCTCTATTGGTCTTTTTGCATGCCAAATGCCCGTCACTAAAAACCTTTAATTTAAATGATGAAACGCTCTTTATTGAGAGACTTATGATATTTAAATCCATTGGCATTGCTTCAGATCATGCGGCAAGAGATCTCAAGTCTCTTATAGTGGATTATGTTAAGCTCCATGATATCCGGGTGATTGATTTTGGTATCGGCTCCGATACCAATAAGTCGGTAGATTATCCTGATTATGCGGCGGCAGTTGCTAGGGAGGTTTCGGATGGTAAGCTTGAAGCTGGCATTGCTGTTTGCGGCACAGGGATAGGAATGTCCATTGCCTGCAATAAGTTTCCAGGGATTCGAGCCACAGTTGTGTGGGATGATTATTCTGCTAAGATGTCGCGAGAGCACAATAATTCCAATATACTGTGCTTAGGTGCCAGAACCTTAAATCACCACCGTGCCATTGATTTGGTAAAGATTTGGCTCGAAACCAGATTCTTAGGTGAAAGACATCAAAATAGACTAGATAAAATTCGGGAAATTGAAAAAAAGAACTTTAAGCCGCATTAGTCAGTGCGGCTTTTTTATAAAAATAACCTAAAATTCATTTGTAACGTGCAGTCCTTCCTGGGAGTTGAAATGCAAAAGCCGTGGCAGCAAGTTAAAGAAGCAGATTCTGAAATATTTAATCTCATTGAATCGGAGTTGGAGCGCCAAAAAGATGGACTAGAGATGATCGCTTCTGAGAATTTTGCTTCGATGGCAGTGATTGCAGCCATAGGGAATATTTGTACAAATAAGTATGCTGAGGGACTTCCTGCAAAAAGATATTACGGGGGATGTTCGGAAGTCGATAAAATCGAAAAAATCGCCATCGAGCGAGCCTGTCAGGTGTTTGGGGCTAAGTTTGCAAACGTTCAACCCCACTCAGGTGCGTCCGCCAATCAAGCTGTTTTTCAAGCCTTTTTAAAGCCGGGAGATCGTATTTTAGGTCTCGATTTATCCCATGGTGGGCATTTAACTCATGGATCAAAAGTAAATTTTTCTGGCGCTAACTATGAGTCCCATTTTTATGTATTAGATCCTGAAACTCAGCGCATCAATATGGATGCTGTTCGAGCTAAAGCCTTGGAAGTTAAGCCGAAGATGATTATAGCTGGGGCTAGCGCCTATGCTAGGCAGTTAGATTTTGCGTCCTTTAGAAAGATTGCTGACGAAGTCGGAGCCCTTCTTATGGTGGATATGGCCCATATCGCAGGATTGGTTGCCGCAGATGTACACCCCAATCCTGTTCCTTATGCGGATGTGGTCACCACCACAACCCATAAAACCCTGCGCGGCCCTCGTGGTGGCCTGATTTTATGGAACAATGACGCCCATACGGCAGCCCTTAATAAAGGTGTCTTTCCAGGGACTCAGGGTGGTCCTTTAATGCATGTGATTGCGGCAAAAGCGGTCTGCTTTAAAGAAGCTCTTTTGCCAAGTTTTAAAGCCTATCAAAAAGAAGTGATTTTAAATGCCCAAAGTTTTGCTTCGGAGCTCGTGTCTCTTGGATTTAAATTGGTATCTGGAGGCACGGATAACCATCTCGTGCTTTTGGATCTGTCGAACACTCCCGTGAGCGGCAAGGCTCTTGAAGAGGCTCTTGGAATTGTCGAAATTACGGTCAATAAGAATACAGTTCCCAATGAAACTAGAAGTCCATTTGTGACTTCAGGTGTACGTTTTGGAACTCCTGCTCTGACCACTCGCGGATTTAATGCTGAAAATATGCGAGACATTGCCCGTATCATTAAAGAGGTCTTTACAAGCGTGGAGCAGTTTCCGGAAATGCCTCTCCCCGATCGCTCGACAGCATTAGCGCCTCTTAGAGCCCGAGTGAAAATGTTGGCCAACAGGTATCCCCTTTACCCGGCTTGGGAGGGGTAACTTGCGTTGTCCAAAATGTAAACATGAAGACACCAAAGTCCTTGAAAGCCGAGTGGCTCAAGATGGGCAAAGCATTCGGCGTAGGCGGGAATGCCGCGAGTGTGACTATCGATTTACAACCTATGAAAATTTAGAAGAATTTGTCCTTCAAGTGAGAAAGCGTAGTGGTCAAATTGAACCTTACAACCGCGTCAAAGCGCTTCGTTCTGTGCAAATTGCCTGTCAGAAACGACCTGTTTCCATTGAAAAACTAGAGAGTATGTTGACTTCGATTGAGCGTACTTTAGAGGATAAAGGCATTAAGGTCGTGGAGTCCAAAGCTTTAGGACAGATGATTTTAGAAGGTCTAGAGACGCTAGATCATGTTGCGTATATTCGTTTTGCCTCTGTTTATAGGGATTTTTCAGATCCGAAGGAGTTT
>CAXNGG010000007.1:0-19492 GCA_964201885.1 Oligoflexales bacterium | reverse complement strand
CGAAACTGAAATCACACGACTCCTGGAAGTGGTCAAGTACCACAAACTTCCCCTTTATTTGATTGCAGCTAGCTCCGACGAAAAAATGAAAACTTCTGCTTCCAAGGCAGATTGGGCAGGAGATCTTCGGCATTTGACAGAAGAGGAAGTTAGTGGCTACCTGAAATGGTGTCTGACGGAAGCGAGACTAGACGCCAATCTCTTTAGTTCCCTGTTAATCCGTCAGCTTTTTGTGGATGCCCATGGATCTCTATTAAAGCTCTCACAATTAGCTGAAGCGCAACTTATAGACCTTAGCCTCTACAAGTCTAATGGGACACCAGACAATAGCTCCTTGCCTTCTCCAAATCACTTAAGTTCAAATGTCACTAGTGTCGAGTCAAAATTAGAAGAAGAAACATCTAGAATAGAAACGGTCTCCATCGATCCTTTAGCTGCGAATTCCGAGTCCATCAAAGTGTCGTCTTCACTAGACGATCCCAATGACGAAAATCCATTGGTCGCCGCCGAAAGAGCCACCAAAGTAACCGCCCCCTCAAAGGAGGCTTACCCAACTAGGCCTCAAACTCATCAAGTTAATGGAGAGGAAAGAGCAGAAAAGGCAGAAAAGGCAGAAAAGGCAGAAAGCTCCGCCATGAAACTCGAAAGCAGTTCATCCGGGCGAGAAGAGGTTTTACTGGACAAGAAAAAAAAGGATGAAAAAAACACCAAAAAAAGTTCTACTTCACTAATTTCATTAGTTTCTCTCACTAAAGAGATTTAAGTGGATTTTTAGACACTCAAGAAAGACTGATGAATAAATTAGAGCGCTATCTTAAAAAAATATTAGGGATAACCATGCAGGTTGCCCTTTCGCCGTTCGTTGCTGTCATGATCATGGCGCTCTTTTCAAATACCATACTCAACAACAAATATTCCCAGACTTATATTCTTAACTTTATAAATGAGCGACTCAAAGACTATGGATACTTAGAACTCAATTTCAAAAAAGTAAATGTTAACCTTATGGCACTGCGAATTGACTTTGAAAGTTTAAACTTAAACTCATCGACGACGGGCGATCCACTCATTAAATTAGAAAAGGGCAGCACTGGAATCTCGATCGTAAACCTGGCGTTGGCCAGATTTCAAATGTCAAACCTCAACATCGATTCCCTTTACTTGAACCGTGAAAAACTATTGGAAAATATCAATAACAGAAGTTCTAAGAAAAACGATTCTTTTAGCTGGCCTCCCGCTTTCCCAGTGCCCGTGGAGCGAATCAAAATCGCTCATTTCTCTACAGAAATTGACGCCTACTACCAAGCCGATGACGCGCAAATAGATATCAAAAATGCGCAAATCGATATGCGCATGTACTCTTGGAACAGCATCAATTTGAAGTTTGCAACTCCGAACTTCTCCTATATTTCAGATACTGTAGTACTCGCTAATGACACTGCCATTGGCTCAGAGTTCAATTGGAATGGGACATCGATTGCCATACTGTCGGCCGAAATAGAAAATAAATCTTTAAAGCTATCGACCACCGGCAATATCGATCTCCTGCGTGAGAATAAATTAGTATTTCCAATCAAAATTTATGCTAAGACCACTGGATCTGGAAACTTGAGTGTACTAGGAACTTTTTTAGACTTTGAACAGACAAGCGGCAAGGTACAACTTTCTGCAACGACAGAAGTTGAAATTCCAGAAGACGCCTCCAAATCCAAGTTTATGACCAAAGGCTTGGCCACTGTGGAAGACGGCTGGCTGCACGGGTATTCCCTGATGGATTCCAAAATCCAATTTGATCTCAATGCCAGCAGAATCCGTTTTTCTGACATCGACCTCCTCGAAAACGGCAAGTCATATGGTCACGCATCAGGGCAGTTGCTCTTTGATGATGCCACAAATTACTCGTTTGTCTTTCAACCAAGGACCCTTCCCCTTTCGAAACTCCTTGACCTACTCAAGGTTGATTTCAAAGCCTTTGACTTTGACCTGAGCTCCGAAGAATTGGAGTTAAAAGGAAGAGGATCCCCTTTTGCCATGACCTTAAAGGGCCGTTCAGACCTCGATAGAATGCGTTTTCCAAAATTTCTAGATGAAAGCCTTCCCCCAGGAAAAATTCCTTCATGTAAGGTTGACATCGACGTAAAAATCAATAGCGATAAGCTACAATTCTTAAATAACCTCGGGCAATGCCAGGATCAATCATCCGTTACTTTCAACGGCCCCATATTTTTTTCAAATCGGGGGATTGACTTGGATGTGAACTTTCACACCCCCAATTTAGATATGTTTACAGGTTGGGCCCAATACCCCCTAGAGGGCGCCGGAGATATTTCCACAAAAGTAATTGGCCCTTGGTCGGCAATTGAGGTGAAAAATGAAATTTCACTACAAAAGGCCAAACTCAAAAAAATCACCCTAAATAATCTGTCCGCATCGACTCTCGTCGATATCAATCGAAATATAGTTTCCTGGAAGAATCTCATCTCTGAAATCGACACCAGCAGACTCGTTTCTGAAAAGGGATATGTACAGCTAAACAACCTAGATTTTGAAGCAGAAATCCGTGCTCAAAACCTCAGAGATACCTTTCTTTCCTCGATCCTAGATATAGTCGGCATTAAAACGGAATTTACCACTGAAATCTCAAGCTGGGAGGGGTCTATTTCTGGCAACCTTCACTCGCCAGGTGCTTGGGCTGGAATGGGCATTGTCGAACTGAGCAATACAAAATTAGGTGATGAAAAACTGTTAAATGAATGCAAATTGGACTACAACTTAACTGGGAAAGTTCAAAAAATTACTAAGATAGCTTGCGAGTTGGGCTCTACGAAACTAAATGGCAGTGCCTCTATCCTTCTCAGTTCAAAGCATGAAGGCAGCCTTAGCCAAATCGGCATATCTGACGCCGATGAGATATCTCTCGACCTCACTACGGTCAGCCTCATGGGCATTAACCGAGGGGACAAGTCCACATCAGATTTGTCAAGCCTTCCCTATCTGAAGAAAAAACTCGACCCTCTGGAATTGGATTCTGACGTTGAGGGGAAAATATCCATAAGAGGAACCGTCGGTCACCCCATAGGTGGGGGAGATCTAAAGCTGGCAAATATCATCTTTCGAGGTTCCCCAGTCCCCGCAATAGACGCAAGGTTTACCCTAGACAAGGGCACCTTTGATATTGTTGCCTCCTCAGGCGGTAAAAGCGCGGATATTCGCTTTGTAATAGCGGCGCTAGCTCCCTCAACTCCTTACAAACTGCGCGTCATTGCCAATCAAATGGACCTTAGATGGCTTCTTCCTAAAGCTTTTTATCAAAGTCCGACAAACTACCTTCTTATCACCGGTTTTTTAGAAATGGAGGGTAGTTTTTCAGAATTCTTCAACTCAAAGGGCTCACTCGAGTTAAAGGGCGTTAAAGCCGCCCTAACCGACGAAGAAGGAAAAACAACGCGCTTCAATACCTCACCTAACGAAACCCTCATCTTAAAAGACCAACTTCTCAGCGTTGAGAGCGGCCACCCCCTCAAGTTTTCATCAAATGACATCAAAGTGGAAATCAATCCCAATATGGGGAAATTGCCTTCGAACCTTGACTTGAATGGGAAAGGCGAGTTTAGCTTGAACTTAGCCAAACTGTTTTTTCCAGGCCTAGAAACCACAAGCGGCAACTTAAGCTTTGAATCAACACTAAAGGGCAACGTATCTGCGCCCGCCCTCACCATGACACTGGAAAACTCGAAAAGCTCCCATTCTCCTGTTTCCTTTGGACTTAAAGAGCTAAGGCCAGCTTTCTCTGATGTAGAATTTAAAGCCACAGTGAATAGTTCCGGTCTCAGGATTGAAAACTTTAGCGCTCGCAAAGGAAGCGGGATCGTAAAGGCCGAAGGCTCAATTTCCTTTGATGGGCAGGAATCGGAAGGTCTGACCATAAGTTTTAAGGAAGCTTCCCTTATTCGAAGCATTCCCTATCTAAAAGACTTTGATGCTATTCTTTCTGGCAAAATCTTAATCAAATCTCTCTCGATACCGACTTCCGTTTCAGGCGATATTGAGATTGTGAGAGCCAGATTAAACCAAGAATTTGACATCAGAAATGAAATCATTTCGGCCCTTAGAAATGCCAAGTTTGCCGTTAAAGAGAGTAGAACGAAAGAATCAGCAAAATTAGACTTTCACTTGCATTCCGATGATGGAATTTCTATTGTGAATCGCAATATGAACCTGATTCTTTCCTGTGATCTAAAAATAACAGGATCCGACATCGAGCCTAAAATGCTCGGCCTCATTGAAATCAAGCAAGGAAAGTTTGTCTACCGAACAGATTATAAAATAAGTAAGGGGCTGATATCATTTGACCCAAGCCAAGGGGTAGACCCCTCCCTCGACATCTCAGCCAATGCTGACATCGACAAAAAGAGAGTCGATGTCGAGGTTACAGGAAAGGGTTCTTCCCCCTTAATTAGCATCACGGTTGATCCTCCCACAAAAGATGATGGGTCCGTAATTACTGAAACCGATGCGGTACTCATGGTAACAACAGGATCCCTACCAAAGACTGGGCGTGGGCTTGCCGACTCTAACCTTAAATCTGGCGGCCTTAATATAATCGCCGGGCAATTCGAGAAACCTGTCGAAAGACTTTTTGATATGACTGGGCAAAAGATTGTTAAGGGAGTTTACTTTGACACCTATCCCTCGAACTCTCCTACAAACACCGGCTCGCCAGTCTTTCGGGCAAACGCTTCTCTTCAAATCGTCAATGATCTTGACTTCATTATACAAGCGGACCAACAGCAATCTGGATTTTCTGCGGAGTATCCCATTGACCCAAATGTGAATTCGTCTGTAAACTACTCTAAGCAAAAGACCCAAGAGAGCTTTCAATCTAAAGATGACGAATATGATGCGGGCTTTGATTTGCGTTTCCGATTTCAGTTTCCATGAGGCAAAGTTTGAAAATATTTCTAGTGCTTCTTAATTTGCGAATGTCGATAATGTCGATAATTCTGCTAAGTTTAATGCCCGATTGGGCCGCAGCTAATCCTGTTTCTTTTGATACGCAATTAGACAGTGTGAACCCCTTTGAAGGTTCAAAGGATCTTGACTTGGTTCAAATAGACCAAATCCTGTCCAAGCAAAGATCACCGGATAGATTTTCGATTTCCAATGAAAATCGTCTTTATACCATAAGAGAGAAGACGACCAAACCCATTGGTTCTATTTCTATTGAAACAGCGAGTGATGACATTACAAACGCTTTAGATTCTGCGTTAAATCAGCTGATAGGCAAAACTAACAGCTACTCCACTCGCCAATTGATTTATGAAAAGATATCCGAAAAAACTGCCGAAAAAGGCTTTCCATCTGCAAAGTGGTCCCTTAATTTGGAGTCCAAAGAATTCTCTGACAGTCTGAACATAGTTATAAAGTTAGGTCCAGATTGTATTATCCAAAGAACGTCCTGGCCTGAAGACGCTGCTTTACTTGTAAAAAAAGACGACTTCATAGGTGAGATTTGCGACATCAGGCTGATACAAACTAAACTAGAAGCTCTAGAGACTCGCATTCGTGAACTAGGATATGATGAAGTAAGACTTAGATTTGAAAGAATAGAGTTTTTGGCCAATAAGCGAGAAGGGCACGCTATATTTAAAGGTGAAGTTGGCAAAAAGTCTAAATACCGGATTATTGATGAAAGCGCTGGCACCAAGTTTTCTGATCTCTTTAGCGAATCCAACAATAGAATCGCACCCAGATTTATCGCTCCGGATGCTGTAACCAATGAACTCATGCGCATCTATCGTGCTTTGGGATACAATGAAATCGCGATTACTGGGCCTGTAGAGTCGCGAGAAGATGACACCACTATTTGGACTTGGCGACTTAATGCTGGGCCAAAGACAACCATAGGAAAGATCCATTTCGACGGCCTCACGGCCATGACAAAAGAAAAGGCCGAAGAATTTTTTGCTAGCGGTCCTATTGGCAAATTAGGGTCGTATACGATGGAAGAGTTTAACCGAGGAATAGAAAACCTAAGTGCCTTCTACAGAAAACTCGGCTACCTTGATGTAAAGATCAGAGAACCAAGGATATCTAAATCTGCGACGAACAGCTCTGCAGATGCCATTCTCTTCGTAGAAGAAGGATTGCCCTGGGCGATTTCAACCATCCAGGTTGTTGGCAACAAGAATCTATCCACTCCTCAAATTGAAGACATTATCAATTTGAAGATCGGTGACCCTTACGACAAAACTGTTTTAAGTGACATCCAGTCTCGTTTAAAGAACAAATATTTTTCAATGGGTTTTGCCCATGCTGAGGTTCGAATAGGAGTTGAGGAATCGAAGCAGCGTAAAAGTATGGCTACCACCCTAAACTTTACTATAGATGAGGGGCCACTCGTAAAAATTGGAAGCATTGCCATCATTGGCCTTGGAATTTCCCAAAGAAAGGTTATAGAGCGAGAACTTGAATTTAAGACAGGGGACCATTGGAATCCAGACGCCGTTGAGATTTCAAGAAAGAAAATCGTCGCACTCGGAATCTTCAAAACAGTTAATATTGTTGCTGCAGATCCCAACGCCTACACTGAAAAAAGAGCAATCTTAGACATCAGTATCCTTCTTAAAGAGGCGAAGCCAGGTGTTGTGTCTTTTGGTCCTGGATACGACATTAGAAAGGGCTTCAGGTATGCCGCTGAAGGGTCCTACAATAATTTATTTGGCCTAGCTCGGCAACTTTCTATTCGAGGTGGATTTTCAGAGGAAAAACAGCAGGAAGCCGTCGGTAACTCTACCCTCATTGGAAGAAAAATCGGTGTCGGGTATGTGGAACCTTGGATCTTTGACTTACCTATTGCAGCTAGAGTTTCAGCATCCCATCGGGCCACCGCCTCAAGTTTCTGGCAGTTTAATAATCGCCTTGAAACGGAGCTTTCCTGGAAACTCTCGAAATTTCTGGACACCAATTTTGCGGTCTTTATTCGCAATGAAATGAATAAGGATGTAGGCTCAGAGCCGAAAAAAAAGCTCTATTTAGCGGAAGGCAATACCCGCAAGGGAGTCATTGGATATAGAATCTCCTATGATGGGCGAGACAGCCTTTCCTTTCCCACAAAAGGAATCTATTTAGGTTTTGAAAATGAAGTTGCCGATTATAAAGTTGGTGGAGAGTATAAGTATCACAAAAACGACCTTAGTTTCTCTTCGTACTTAGGAATTCTGCCAGAACTCGTCTATGCCATCGGCTTTAACTGGTCAGGCTACTGGTCGGTAGACCGAAAAAACGCCCTCTCAGGGTACGACATTCTCCCAGCTTCCGATCGACTTCTAGCGGGCGGCGGAGACTACGTCAAAGGCTTTGACAAGCAGTTAGGACCTTACCTGAGTTTTAACTCCGTCAATGCCACCAAGGGTCAAACAGAAATAGACAAAGAAGTGATTGGGGGGACCACCCGATTTGTGTTCAAGCAGGAGTTTCGGGTTAAGACTAGTGAAGAAGGCGCCATCGCCTTGCAGATCGACGCAGGAAACACCTGGTCAAGTGCCGAGGAGCAAAAGAAGTTTAAAGCACGCTTTGCTAAAAGCGAAGACAGTAAAGACACCAAACTTTACGCCAATTATCCCATTGAAATCTCCGACATAATAGACAGTCCCACAACCATTTCAAGATCGAGTTATTGGTCCACTGGATTTTCCTACAGCTACCTCACCCCAGTAGGAGCCCTGCGGTTTGGCTGGGCGCTGCCCATCTATGAACCAGGAAGATGCCGAGAGTCTAGTGACACTTGTTACCTTAGAGCCAATCAAAATCCTAGATGGTATCGAAAAGGTCAGTTCGATCTGTCTGTAGGTAGCAGGTTTTAGTGCCAAGTATTGTGAATGAATACCGAAGCATTTAGATAGTCATCTCTTTTTTCTGTGCCTATCCACAACCTAGAGTTCGAGTCTATGAAAAGAGAAGAAACAGACTTGTATTTTTCATCTAGAGTTAGCATCTTATAGTTTTGCCCGCCATCACACTTTCCCTGTTTAAAAATATAGAGTGTCTGTATCGAGGGGTTTCCTAGCACGATATCAGAAGTTTTTGTGTCATAGGCAAGTCCTCTAAGACCCTTATAGTGACTCAAGGCCCTAGGAAGTTTACACTCCCGATGCACTTCGCAAAAAGTCGGAGTTTCCACCTTACAAGAAAGCTTTACCAAAGGAACACGTTCGGATGCTGTCAACGCCAAAAATTCAAAGTCACGGGAGGTTTTTTGTACAAAGGCGAGAGATTTAATCTTCAAATCCATTTTCCGCAGGTCTTTTAGGAAAGAGTCCTTAAGGGCCCGCTGCTCCACTTTAGGAGCCTCGCCAATCGCGTCCTTAAAAGGAAGAAGCCGGTCCCATATGATGCCGCTTTGAGCTAATACTTTGCCGTCTGAATTCAAGCGATAGACCATAAGATCTCGACCATCAATCAATATGAGCCCCTTCTCTGCTTCAAAAGCACCCACAAATGTTGTTTTAGGCGACGCCTCCGCCACTGAAATACGCCGCCATTCTGGCGTTTTACCAAATTTTTCAAGCCGACTCGCTGCATCTAAGTTAAGAGGACCTCTGACAAACTCATTGGTTTTTGCTGAAAACGTCAACAGCTCTGAGGAAGACGGAAAAACCCCCGTCACAAACTCCCGAACAACTTCTAAAGACTGACCCTCGACAACCATAGGCAGGACATCGCCCCCTTGGGCAATCGAGCTCAAAGCTAGGAACAACAATAAATGAAGCTTCAAAGAATCGCCCCTTCTATGAAAAAAATGCTTACGCCCGTTCATTCTAACACGGTTACACTGAAATCATATGGGTCCTAAGGCAGCCACTCTGAATTATAGCGAGAGGTAGATTCGTGAACTTTGAAACCTATTTAACTACAAGCGATGACTCCTCTAGACTCGCCATGCTTCAAAGCAATAGGAATGTCAAAATACCCTATAGAGCTGTGGAGCAACTTCTTTATTTGCCGCTGCCAGGCGCTGAAAAAATAGCGCTTATGAACTGCGCAGGGTATGAAAACACGCTGGAATGGGAAAAAGTTTTGGTTCGCGGTATCGAAAAGTGGGACTCCAACATCAAAAGCCATGCCATTCGCACCTGGGCCATGACCACAGGGCATATTTTTTTAGCTTGCTTCGAACGTCTACTTTTGCAACCCCATATTGGCCAACGAGTACTCTATAGCTTGGTTGACGTGGGAGCCTCGACACTTGGCTCTCCGTTCATTGAAAAGGTCTTTACGTTTCCAGGAATTGAAGACTACTCGCCGACTTTTCATGGTACTTTAATGCTTCGCGCATTAGAATCCAATCAAACCCAACCGCGACTTGACGGGCTAGCAAAGCAATATCTCATGAGCCTTAGCGGAAGGCAATCCCCTGGCTTTAAAAGCGCCTCGTCAGCAGGCAAAGGGGAACTTGAAAGTGTATTTTGGTTGTTACGACATGACCCCAATTTCCTAAGTGAATTGCGTTTTCAAGAGGATGTTTGGAACAGCCTCATTCAAAACTTGCTTCTACCTACAAGGGACAAAACCTGGCTAAGGCGTCTAGAAACCGAATTGGAGGGTGGAGATTTAAAGCGTATTTGTGATTCTTGGCCCCTATTGCCCTATAGAATCAACTTAACTGCAAGCCATTTTACGTCCCTCTTTAAGACGATTGCCAAATCTCCACTTCCGATTTCTTTTAAACTAGAAACCATTTCGGAATTAATTAAAGGTGCCTCGACGGATACCCTACAATTGAGCCTTTTGCAATCGCCGGAACTCCTAGATGTGTTCGATCTCTTCGCTCCCACCTTGAAGGGCCCTTTCTGTCTTCTTTACGATGAAAAATTTAGGAAAAAGTTATCCCTTAAATTGGACTCTGGTGCCAAAATCCACGGTAGACTGGGACTCCTTTTAAAACCGGCCAAGATGTCTAAGCAAAATTGGCACTTATTAGAAAGTATCTCAAATGGAGATATGACCGCTTTAAATTCGATTCAAATACCTGACGAAGACGCGATTAATTTTCCACCTTCAACCGAAATCACAAAAGTCAAGGTAGCCCCTGACAACCTCAAAGACGGCTACTTCAATTTGGTTTACGGCTTAGATCGCGACGATCAAGTTCCTGTTTTAGATAGCTCGTCTCATAACTATTGGCAGCTTCTTGTCATGAGTCATGCGACAAAAAATGCTGAACTGATTGAGCCTTTGTCACACGCCAGTCGCAAGCAGCCCTACCTCTACCGCTTGGCTGCCATTCGAGCTCTTGGTAGCTTTGAAGGCAATGATCAGGCTGCCCTTAAACTCATGGATCACATCAGGACTCAAAATACGATGGAACTTCAGGAAGTTGTCTTAGCCCTGGGTTCGATCGGCACATCCAGAAGCCTTCAAGAACTTGTTGGCTGCTTATCTAGGCCGAATATTTCCTCAGGAGTTCAGCTGGAAATCTGCCGAATCCTAAAAGAAAAAGACACTACAAAAATTCAGCTAGAGATCAAGAGCGCTCTTAGCGACCTGAGTCGCGATCCCTCTTCAGATGATACCTACGCTGAAGTCCGAGAGGCTTTGGCATCAATGATTCAGCATAGATCCGCTCAACAAGTTGAGGTAGCTTGGGATCAAAATCAGCCCTTGGATCTAGATGGCTTCTTAAGCCAGAAAATTCCCACATATTTACTGCTATCTTCGGAAGTTAAACGAGCACTTCGGACGGCGCAGTTCTTTCACAACCAAGTTCAAAAAGAAGTTCAAGCCGATCTTATTGAACTTTCCCCCATCATTGATATGCAATGTAAAGCACTAGAACTTCTTTTTAGAGAGTCTTTTGAAGCCAAGGTCACTCAGTTGATTCAAGAGGGAAAGATTCAGCGGAGGTTAGATGTTCTGGGCTACTCTCGACCGATTCCCGCCTCCATGGATGAATTTGAAAACTACATTGCCTCGCTACCCATCGTTAAAGACATTCCCTTCTTTAGCCGTTTTAAATTAAGAAAGCTCCTTCGTTCTTTTTGCCAGTACCAGCCTGGAAAACGCTTTACGTTAGATGGCATTAAAGCGTTCGCGCTGTTTTTTCTTGTCTTTTCCAGAAAAGAGTGTCCCTTCGGCCTCAGTCAGTACCTTCCCCTAAAATTTGAGAACGACCGCCAGCTTGCTGACTATGTGCGCCAGTTGCACCTTTTTCAAGATTTTAGAAATCGTGCGGCCCATGAGGGCTTTCGACCAGATGACCGACAAGACATTGAAAGTATTTGGGATTCTTTAACGCTGATCATCGCTACGACACATGAACTTTCTCCCCCTACATCACGAACGAAATGGAAGGCTGCTAGTTAAAGCAAATGAAGCCTGTTTTGACTAAAAATTCCGCAGTATTGTCAGTTGACACTGTCCAAACCTAAGGGCATGACAAAGCTTTTTTAGGGTTGCTTTTCTAGTTGAGCTGCTTATCCTGACAAACCTAAGTGTTCTAGGGAGGCAAGGTGGATTCTAAAGTAGCATTAGTAACAGGAGCTGCGAAGGGAATAGGTGCAGCATGCGCCAGACGTCTCGCAAAAGATGGATTTCGCGTAGCCATTCATTATCGAAGCACACCTGAATTGGCTTTGGCTTTACAAGCAGAGCTGCCCCACTCAGAGGTATTTTGTTTTGATCTCTCCCAAGAGGGCGCTTGTGAAGCGCTTATAAAAGATATCAAACTCAAAATGGGCAGACTAGATGTCGTCGTGAATAACGCAGGTATCGCGCTTGACCAGATCATTACTTTTGCTAAGCCCGAAGATTTTGAAAAGACAATTCAAACCAATGTTAAGCCGGCATTTTTGCTTTCTAAGTTTGCCTCGAAATTGATGCTCCGCAACAAGTGGGGACGTATTGTCAATATTACCTCCGTAGTTGGACATACAGGAAATGCAGGACAAGTGATCTATTCTGGTGCCAAAGGTGCCATCACGGGAATGACTAAGAGCATGGCCATTGACTTGGCAGGATTTGGGATCACCTGTAACAGCGTAGCACCAGGCTTTATTTCTACCGATATGACGGATGGACTTCCTGATGAGGTCAAACAAAAAATGCTGACCCAAATCCCCCTAGGGCGCTTTGGTCAGCCTGATGATGTTGCCGCCGCCGTTAGCTTTCTTGTTTCTGAAGGGTCCGGCTATGTAACCGGGACTACCATTCACGTCAACGGCGGTATGTACCGAAGCTAGGATCAACAATGCCACAAGTTCAAGTCTATTTAGCTGGCATGGGAACCATGGTGCCAGAATTTCAGCTTGATAATCATTTTTTAGAGTCTCTGGACATCGGCACAACGGCAAGCTGGATTGAAGAGCGGACCGGTGTCAAGTCGAGGCAATCAGCCCTTAGCTTAGACCTGATTAGAGCCCTAAGATCTGGTGAGCGTAGTCCCATAGATCTTATCAAAAGTGGCGAAGTCCCCACTTTAGCAAGCCTAGCTAAAGTAGCCTTCGCCAATTCGCCCATGCACCAGCGCAAGAACTGGGATTTGATCCTCTGCGGTACGTCTAATTCTGATTATGAAATTCCTGCTGCTGCTTGTGCTATCGCTGGCGAGCTAGGACTTGAAGGCCCGTGTTTTGATGTAAATTCCGCTTGCAGCTCCTTTCCTGTGGATCTCCATGTGGCGCGAGCTTTTATTAAATCTGAAATGCATCGCGACATTCTTGTTTTTAATGTGGATCGTTACACAAGCCGGCTTGATTATTCGGACCGGTCTAACTGCATTCTATTCGGAGATGGCGCTGCCGTCACTTGGCTATCCGCTACTAAGCCCGAGCAAGGCTTTGAGATCATTGATACCGCTGTAGAGTCAGATGCCTCAGGCTATAAGCTTGTTTCCGTCCCCATGTACGGCACATTTCAACAGAATGGCTCGGCAGTACAAAAGTTCGCCATAACTAGAACCGTTGAAGCCACGCGAAAAATACTCCTTAAAAATGATATCGCAGTTGAAAACACATGGTTTGTGGGCCACCAAGCCAACCACCGCATGCTCATCAGCGCCACCGAGAAAATCGGCATACCCGAATCAAGACATCTCCATAATGTGCAAAGCCGCGGAAATCAGGGCGGTGCCGGAGCCCCGTCTTCCTTGGCCGAAGCCTGGCACCTTATTCCTTCAGGTGATTATTTAGTGGTAACAGCCGTAGGTTCTGGACTCACTTGGGCATCGTGTCTTCTAAAAAAGCTATAGAAGCAAACCTCTTACAGATCTAACCAACTGTAATAAAAAGAAAATACAGGCAATGCTCCATTTTTTGGCCAAACAAAACTAAGACTTTCCTGACTTTACACCGAGTATAAAGAAACTTGGGGTAGCTAATATGCAGTCACGTCCAAATGCTAATTTGAGCTCTGCAGAAGAAACGATGGTTTTTTCTGAAGGACAAACTATCTTTTTTAAGGGAGATCCTGGCGGTGATATTTATATTATCCAGCAAGGCCAAATAGAAATCTATTCCGTAGAGAATGGCGTGGAAGTTGAGCTTTCTAGCATGACCGTAGGCGAGGTTTTAGGTGTTATGACTTGTCTGACCAACGAACCTCGTATGGCCTCGGCAAGAGCTAAAAGTGAAGTTGTTCTCAAAAGAATACGACACCTTCATATCAAACGATTGGTGGGCAACCTTCCCACTTGGATGAAAATCGTTTTAAAAGACTTTACAGCTAGACTCAACCAAATGAACAAGCTCTATTCAGAATCCGTAGCCCTTCACCTGCAACTGAAGAAAAACCAGATTTCCTATGTTTTTCTTTGCAGTCGCATTTGCTCACTTCTCACGACCTCGCAAAAGTACATAAGCGTACCGAACGGAGATAGCCGAGTTATCTATTATGACACCGCACTAAATTTCATCACAAACGCACTCTTTTTGCCAGAGCAGCTGACCACGATGCTTTTCGATACCATGATCGACGCAAATATGCTTCAAATATCCGTGAATCGCGATAATAATAGGAAATATATCACCAGCGAAAACGCAGAAAAATTAGTCTTTTTCTGTCACTTTCTAAATGAAGCTAAACGCGGTCCTTACAAAAAAATATTAGAAACAAACTTTTCAACGAAAGACTTAAAGATTTTGTCGGGACTCATCCAAATGTCCAAAAGAATGGGAATGGACATCTCGAAATCCTGTCAAATTCAAACTAAAGATCTCTCCCTATCGTTGGAGAAAATGACCGGGACGAAATTTGATATGGAAAGCATCCACAAAGCTGAAAAACTTGGCATGCTGCAGGTCACTTCAGACGAAAAGGTACTCTTCCTTCCTACGGACCTGTCTCGAATCTTGGTAAATATCAATGTTTACAAGCGCTTAGAAAAACTTGAAGAAACCCACCGCCAGAAAAAACTGAAAAAAGAAAGCGCTGCTTGATAAAATAAATAAGCACAGTATGTTTCGAGTGTAACTCTCTTAGGAAGTGGGATCTTTGAAAACACTACTTTTATTTGTTTTAAGCTTTTCGGCCATTTCTTGCTCCCCCTCCAAGAGTCAAGCGACTCTTGAGGCACCGGAATTGCTTTTTACGATTTCTAATTTTCAGACGTCTAAATTAGTTGCCCTAAAGGATGAGACCGTAAAAGAAGTGGCAAGTTCCTTATCGGCGGATCCTATTATCTTAGGGTCTAAGCAAGAGGTGTTTCTATTCAATCGCCAATCTACAAATCTAAATGTCAATAAAATTTACACTTCCGGCACACAAGCCCTTTACTTGTCAAACCAAACTGCCTCTAGCCCTTTGTTGCCGGGCGATCCTACTTCTGCAGCATTGATGCCAAATGGAAATTTTCTACTGACAGGATATAGCTCCGGTGGGATCTTTCAATTTTCACCCCTCAACCATAAAGTTACCCCAGTAGCCCTAAAATTTGATACGGGAGAAGGACCTTTTAGGCCCTATGACATCCTAGTTAGAAAAGGCCCCGACAAAACCAAGATATTCCTCCTGCATCACGGCCTCGGTCTTGATTTCAAGGCCAATGGAACGGAAATGCTCTTTGAAGCCTCCCTAAATGAAGATGGATCCTTATCCCCGGTAGATCACGACCCCACTCAAGATGGCAATCAAGGAATCAAGGTAAATTCCACGAGTCCCATGTTTCTATTTAAAGACTCGTCTTCACCCATCATAGCAGGCCTGTGTGACGCGTTTGGGACAAACCCTCGTTGCCATTTAGAACGATTAGATACAGAAGCTTCCAGCATCACTACCCTTCAAGATCTATCCCAGATAAAAGGCTCCTCTTCCACCTCGATCACTGAAGGACTGGGTGGAAACTCGGTGCTTTTAATCGCTCAGGCGAAAACCGGGGGCCTTGAGCTACGTAAAGTCTCGTTTTCGGGATCTGAAACCGTGCTCTATTCCAGCCCAAGCGAAAGCTATCAGTCTTTTGTGAGGTCAGACCCCTTGAGACATCGCATCTATTTGGGGGCGACGCAATCCCTAATTGAGTTTCAAGGGGAAGTCTTTTTAAAGAGCCATCATTTAGATTTCAATCCCTACAATGGCATGGTTATTCCGTGAAAAGGTCTCTTTATATAGCTTTCCTTCTTTCTGTAAAATCATTTGCCCAAAATGAAGTAGAAGTTAAAGGAAACTTGAAAAACCGCCAGGAGGTCTTAGGCATTGGGCAGTCATCTCGCCTCGAAACAAGAGATGCCTCTGGGCTCCTTATAAGCGATCTTGCTAACGACAGCTCATTCCTTTCTAGCAAATCACTCGGTTCTGGATCAGCATCAGGCTTCGACAGCCTGTCCATAAGGCATCAAGATGCTAAAAATACTGAAATCTGGCTAGATGGCATCTTGATAGACGATCCACTCACCAATTTTCCATTGGCCTTAAACACCGATCTAGCTTCCCTTGGTTTTATAAAGATCCATAGCGGACCTGGCCCCCTCTCCATCACAAGCTCCTCCCCTACAGGAAGTGTTGAAATTATGAGTTCTAAAAGTTCTGAAGGATCTGAAGGATCTGGACGATCTGGACGATCTAAAAGTGAAGAACCTACCTTCCTTGGACTTAGTAGAGGAAATATTTACGGAGAGAGTTTATTTGGCCGTTTAGGCAGAAAAGATACAAACTGGAACTCAAGTCTTTACTTAAGATCTCACAAATCTAGCGGGGTCTATCCTTTCTATTATGACAATTTAACTCCTTACAACACCAAAGATGACAGCGTAAAAAAAAGAACTTCAAATGAGTCTTGGTCTAATTATGGTCTATGGCGCATGGGATACCAAAACGACATGCATAGACTCAATCTTATGGGAATGAAAGAACAAGGCGGCCTGAGCCTTCCAACACCAGATAACATGAAAAGTTATGCCAGAGCGAAACGAAATTTAGATTTGATAAACCTCATGTATCAATGGGGAGACAGAGATAAATACTTTCAGATTAGCTTGCTTTCGAACCAATACAGTCGCGAGACTACGGATCCCAATAGAGTCCTTCTTGCCAATTCCAACATAGAGACCATAGATTCTGATAGTTTTAAAAAAGGTTTAGGATACTTCTATAGAAGTGAAAATCTTAACTTCAATCTTCAAATGACAGGAAGTGAGACTAAAATCGATCAAAAAGAAGAGTCCAGTCATACGAACTTGAGTCGCTCCCTTAGTGCGGCGTCTTCAGGAATCGAAACCACTTTAAATGACACCTTCACCCTCAGGTCAAAATTAAGGAACACTTGGATTGAAGATCAAAAGAGCCTCAATTTGATCAGAAAAAATGCCCTGGACTCCTCCCTGTCCTTGCTAGCTGAATTCGAAGATTTTTCTTTTTGGACAACCGTAGCCTATCAGGACAGGCCCCCCTCGCTCCTGGAAATGTTCGGCAACTCCTCAGCCATTTTAGGAAATCCCAATCTGGGTGCCGAAAAATCGAGGCTTTGGGAGCTTGGCGTCAATAGGCAGGGAGCTTTCTGGCGGGGCTCTGCCTCCTTGCATAGAATCATCACTACCGATAAGATCCTATTTGTTAGGGCTGGTAGCAATGCCATAAAGGGACAGAATATAGAAAAGGCTCAGCTGAATGGCTTATCCCTTTCAGCTGAACAAAACTTGTTTCCTCTGACCTTGAAACAATCCCTATATCTCTCAACTACTGTTGATCAAAAGTTTAAAAAGGGTCTTCCGTTTGAACCTTGGGCTTTAGCCTCAATTGCAGCTGAATTCCGGGTCTCTAGTCAAGTGACCTCCGGTGTAGAAGCTCACTATAAGTCGGAGTACTTTAGAGACATAAACGGAGATTCCATTTCCCCGCAATCTACCCAATGGGATACCTTTATGAGGTACGCGTGGCAAAAGTGGGATGTTGCATTAAACATAAACAATGTCGGGAATGAAATGTCCCAAAAGTTTGTCAACCGGCAAAGCGGAGACTCTGGGGCTACTTCTATTTCTGATTATGAAGGCCACCCCCTACCCGGAAGACAGATACGGGTTTCGACACTATATAGATTTTAATAGGACTTCTGAAGCGTTCTGCCCTGTGCTAATTTGAGATGAAATCCTCAGAATGAAAAAGGTGAGATATGGACAGTTACACTGTAGGTTTGACCCACCATAAATATAAGATCCTTGTCCATGGGGGGGCTTGGGATATACCGGATCACTTAAAAGAAGCTCACCGAACAGGAGTTGAAACAGCCTGGAATTTCGCAGCCGAGTCCTTAGAATCGGGAACAGATCCCTTAACGGCCGTCTCCCTTGTCTTAAAAATGTTAGAAGATGATCCTACCTTTGATGCCGGCTTAGGAAGCTTTCTAAACGAGGTTGGTGATGTGGAAATGGACGCCTCTCTGATGCGAGGGTCTGATTTGGCAGCTGGTTGTATTGGAGGAATTAGAAATTTTGCCAATCCCTCCCAGATCGCCTTAAAGCTTCTTTTAGATGGCACGGCCGTGTTTTTAGCCGGAGAAGGAGCTGAGATCTTTGCCCTTGACCATGGATTTAAAAAGTCTTCCCCTTCAAGCTTGGTGCTCCCGAGAGAGATGCTGGCTCACCAAAAGTGGATTGAGGCGGGACGCCCCGATCCAAAGCTCTACTTTTCAAAACGCGACCCAGATTTGGGTTCGCACCCAGATCGCAGAGGCACCGTGGGCTGTGTTATAGGTGTGCCTAACTCTTATGGCCACTTCTCTCTATATGCCGGAACCTCTACGGGAGGCGTGCCAGGAAAAAAACGAGGACGACTCGGGGATGTTCCCGTCATTGGTGCAGGAATCATTGCAGATGATGACGGGGTTGCCGTCAGCGCCACGGGCTGGGGAGAAGGACTATTAAGGGTAAGCGCCGCCATGTTGGTAAACGAACGGGTTAAATCGGGAATATCCCTTCCTGATGCCGTTTCTGAAGCTCTCCAACAACTGAAGCATCGCTTGGGAGGTCATGGGGGCCTGATTGCCATAGATCATTTAGGCCATCAAGCGGCAGCTTTTACAACGCCTGACATGGCTTTTGCGGGCCAAGATATCATTCGCCTCTAGAAATTAAAAATGCGCCGTTACAGACATAATTCTTTTAGGAAATAGAGCTCTTTGTGTAAACTTAGTTTAGGAAACTCTTGTTTTTAAAAGCTCTAACAGAAAACTTTTTAAGGTTGGAAGCAAAAAGTTTCGCCACTGGATGAAGCCCATTTCGGCTGTTTCAGATAGACTGCAAACAACTAAAATGAACACCTGCAGCACAGAATTTAAGTCGCAACCAGCCTACCACGGAGATAAATATGACAGCACCCTCATGGAATCTCGAATTCGCCTACAAGGGATTTTCAGATCCTGACCTAAAGCTAGACTTTGAAACCATTGAGCACGCCCTCGGGCAATTAGGGCTATTAAATGACGAGTTTGCTGCTCTTGTTTCTGATGCTGATCGACTAGAACCAAAGGAAAACCTACTCTTAAAATTTGATGCACATCTAGAGTGCCAGCTTAAAATTAAGGCGCTACTCTACACCATTCGAACATGGACCAACTGCCTTTTAAGTGTCCAATCGGATTTAGAAGAGGCTCAAAAGTTGATGGGCCGCTCGGATCAGTTATTTGCAAAATTAGCCGAATGGTCTAACTCATTTCAAATGATTGTCATGCGGTCAAATGACGATTTTTTTGAGACTTTGATCAAACGAGAAGCCTTCAAGGCGAGCGAATTTTCTTTGCGCCAAAGTCGAAAGGAAAAATCTTTCTTACTTTCATTGGAAGAAGAAAATCTGCTGATTTCACTCTCGTTAAATGGTCCAGAGGCCATGTCACACCTTTGGTCTTCCATGGCCGGAGGAATGAGTGTCATGGTTGGCGAGGAAAAAATGGGACTAGCAAGGGCAGCTGGCCTTCTAAAAATGGATAATGAGCCCCAAAGAAAAGCGGCTTTTATGTCCTTAAGAGCAGCCTGGGAAGATAAAAAAGAAGTTTGCGCTTCCGTTCTGGGGG